>CAIXNN010000075.1 GCA_903920865.1 uncultured Actinomycetes bacterium | reverse complement strand
TGGCCTGTACTGGTACTTAGGTCACGAACCAGTGGGAACAACGGCGTTGGCTCTGACAGCTGGCATGGCTTTTCTTATTGCCTTCTATGTTCTGTTCACGGGCCGTCAAGTCGACCCCCGCCCAGAAGACTTTGAAGACACCGAAGTGGCCGACTTTGCCGGCGAGTACGGCTTCTTTAGTCCCACCTCGTGGTGGCCGTTGCCTGTTGGCTTTTTTGCCGCCGTAACTGGCACGGGCCTGATTGTGGGCTGGTGGCTGCTGTTCCTGGGATTCTTAGGGCTCATTCTCAGCCTTGTGGGGTTGGTCTTTGAGTACTACCGGGGAGAAGCAGCATCGCTGTAAGGGCAGTTCCATTGGACCCTTTTAATCCTGACTCCGCCCTGTCTGCGGGCGATTTCGCTCTGGATCGCGCATAATCTCTAATGTGACTTGGCGTCCTTCCTCCGCCCTGCTGGCTGCAGTAGCCGGCCTTGTAGTGCTTGGCACAGTGTCATCGTGCGGTCCGGCCCTGACTGGTTCCTCTTCTGCCTTAAAGTCTCCGGTTTCGGATTTAGCCTCCGTTGGTGTTCAAGCTCCTTCTTCGGGCGCACGTGTCTTGTTTTCACCCGGTGATCCCAAGGCAACGGTTAATCCAGATACCACCCTGAAGGTCGTAGCCAGTGGTGGCCGGTTAACCACAGTTTCCGTTAAAGAAAGTAACGGCACCGATGTGGCCGGCGCACTGTCTCCAGCTGGAGATGTGTGGACCTCGAATAAGGCAACGTTGCCATTCGGGGAAACCTTTACCGCGCAGGCCACAGCGGTTGATCCTCAAGGAATTTCAACAAATGGGTCAACAACTTTTAGAGTTCGCAATGCAGTCTCCGTCAAAGCAACCATTACTCCGTCAGAAAAAAGTGTCGTCGGGGTAGGAATGCCCATCATCGTGCGGTTTAACAAAGAACCCTCAGATCGAGCTTCGGTTGAGGCGGCTCTGAGTGTGCGCTCAACACCGGAAGTAACTGGCTCTTGGGGCTGGGTCGGCTCGCAAGAGGTTCATTGGCGACCAAAGGCTTATTGGCCAGCCGGAACAGATGTCACAGTGCGTGCGAATTTGGCTGATTTGTCCATCGGTAACGATCAAACCGGTGATGCAAATGTGGTTCGCCATTTCACGATAGGTCAAGCAACCGTGATCAAGGTCGGGATTGATACTCACGAACTGCGGTTCTTCCAAGGGGGAGCGCTAGTGCGCACTATCCCCGTCACGACCGGCAAGGTTGGCTTTGGTACGCGAAGTGGCATTAAGGTCATCATGAATAAGGAGCGCACCCGGATCATGGACAGCGTGACAGTTGACATCCCGGCCGGCTCAAGTGATGCCTACCGCCTCAAAGTTGAGTACGCCATGCGACTGACCAATTCTGGCGAGTTCCTCCATGCTGCCCCGTGGTCCGTGGGCGCTCAAGGTCGCGCAAACGTTAGCCATGGCTGCACCGGTATGAGTATGAGCAACGCTGCATGGCTCTTCGAGCGGTCCAAAATCGGCGATCCCGTCGAGTACACCGGGTCGGTTAAGCCCATGACGCTGACAAACGGTTATGGCGACTGGAACTTAACCTGGAGTGCATGGGGCAAGCGCTCAGCTGCGGTGTAGAAGATGTGCCACTAGTCCTTAGGTAAAAAGTCATTCGTGTAGTAGTCCGACCAGTTGGGCTCTTGGGTCAAGGGCTTGCCCTTGGAGTCGTTGAGAAGCCTATTTTTGAAGAGGTAGTTTCCGAAGCTGCTCCACTTAGCATCGTCAATGATTCCGAACTTTCCATCTTGATTTTTCAGGTAGCCATCGGCTGCTAGAAGTTGGGCACCCTTTTCAACCACTAATGGGTTCTTGAGTTCTGATTTGTTTGCCGCCACGAGTATCTCTGCTGCTTGTTTCGGGTTCGCTTGGGCGAATTGGTAACCCTTTTGAACAGCACGTAGGAATCGTCGAGCTACCTCAGGATGTGCGCGTAGGTAGGCGTTACTTGAGATGATGTTGCTGGAGTAATTGTCTGGATAGCCGAAGTCTGCTGGGACAAAGTACTTAAGCGGCTTGCCAATCTCGCGAGCTTCAATGATCTCAACAGTGGTGGCGGCAATGGTGAAGTCTGCCTTCTTGTTGTAAACGGCGTCGTAGGCGGCCGTATCAAGAATGACCTTCTTGAACACCCCTTTTCCGCCATCGGCTTTGATGACGGTACTGACTTCAGCGTCTTCGCCGGCTGTACCAAAGCCGGCATAGGTTTTGCCTTCAAGATCTTTGGGGGAGGTGATGCTTGAATCATCAGATCGATAGGCAAGGACGTACTGGTCCTTGCTGATGTTGGCAAAAACTTGGAGCACATCGAGTCCTGACGCTCGAGCTGATGCGGTGCCGTTTGAGAAGGAAAATCCAAAGTCGGCTACACCCTTGGCCACTAAAGTTTCAGCCGGCGTGGAGGCATAAGGGACGATCTTTACGGTGAGATTTTCATCTTTAAAGAATCCCTTGGCCTGTGCTGCGTAGATTCCGATGTGATTGGTATTTGGGATGTAGTCCAGTGCGATGGAAACTTTCGCGGGCTGGGAAGGTTCTGCCACCGACTTGGGCGAAGTGTTCCCCGAGCATGCGGTAAGCGCAGTCATGACCACGCTAGTAATCGCGATCAAGGTGATGATGGGCCTGGCTGTGGATCGACGCATGAGGTCAGCTGTTCCTTCGCGGGCTCAGGGGGAATTTAATTGTGGTTAATGTATCGTCCACGACATGCTTCTTGCCTGTTCGCCCGTGGATAAATGACGTGAAATCTGTGCTGCGTTCACTGCGGCTGTCCCTGGCTCCGCTGGTACTCCTAGCGGTTTTGCTAGCGATCTGGGAAATCTATTCGCGAAGCAGCACCATCGGCGACAACGTGCTTCCTGCGTTTTCTCGAGTGCTGACAGCTGGCTGGGCTGATCGGCAGTCACTGTGGGAGAACACTGTGCCCACTGTCCGTGAAGTCATTATTGGATTTGCCGTCTCAGTCGCCTTCGCATTCGTTATTTCGGTCCTTCTTGATCTTTCACCGCGAGCCAATCGCGCTGTGATGCCCCTGCTCATCGGCAGTCAGACCGTTCCGTTGGTCGTGCTTGCCCCACTGTTTGTCATCTGGTTTGGATTTGGATTCTTGCCGAAGATTTTATTGGTTACCTTGGTGACCTTCTTCCCCGTAGTTGTTGGTCTCGTTGATGGCTATGCCTCCAGTGAGCGCGATGCTGTGACGTTGTTGCGCACGATGGGAGCAGGGAAGGTATCGGTCTTTACTTTGGTGCGCCTTCCGTCAGCGCTACCGGGATTTTTCACCGGACTTCGGATTGGGATCACATATGCCGTGGTGGCTGCAATTTTTGCTGAATATGCAGGGGCGGTTAGTGGACTAGGGGTTTACATCAGAGGCGCTAGCGGTTCCTTTAGAACTGACCTGGTCTTGGCTGGGGTAGTGGTGGCGGCTTTGATTACGTTAGGTCTTTACGGGTTGACCATCGTTGTTCAGCGCCTCTGTATGCCCTGGTATGCAGCATCACGAAAGGTGCTTCAGTGAACCGGGGAATCGCAATAGATGCATTGACCAAGGCCTATGGAGACCTTGATGTCCTTAATGGCTTAAACCTTCACGTAGATCGTGGCGAATTTGTTTCCATCCTTGGCCCCAGTGGGTGTGGAAAATCCACTCTCCTGTCCGTGCTCACGGGTATTGAGTCAGCTGATTCGGGAAGCATCGCTATCGATGGGCAAGGCTTAGCTGGATCAGGGAGCCCCTTTGCCTGGATGCCCCAGACAGATGTGCTCTTGCCATGGCGAAGCGTGAGCGACAACGTTGCTCTGGGCTATCAAGTTGCTGGCCGCGTGCGCAAGAGCCAAGCAAGGAAGCAAGCCGGCGAGCTCTTAGGAACATTTGGCTTGCGTGAGTTTGCTGATTCGCACCCCTATCAACTGTCCGGGGGTATGCGTCAGCGGGTGGCACTTGCCCGCACCATTGCCCAGGGTCGAGACATCCTTCTACTCGACGAACCCTTTGGGGCCTTGGATGCGTTAACTCGCACCGAACTGCAACTGTGGCTAGATCAAATTTGGGGACGTGAACGCTTTACCGTCCTGTTGATCACTCACGATGTTCGCGAAGCGGTCTTGCTTTCAGACCGGATCTATGTTTTCAGCGAACGCCCCGCGCGCGTGGTGGGGGAGTTTGACGTTCCACTAGAGCGGCCACGCACCATGAGCATGCTGGCTGGTGATCAGGCAAAGCAACTTGAACTTGATCTTCTGCGGGCCTTGCATGTGGGCTCAGGAGATACCCCCTGAGCCCGGTCCCGAACTAGTGACCGCTGGTGATCTGTCCGCTGGGACGCACTGTTTCTAGGTCGTCTGCAGCATGGTGTTGACCCTCAGCGATTTCCTCGTCCGTAGGCGGAACCACGCGATTGGCGAAGTAGAAGTTCGAGAGCTTGACTCCCAAGCGACCCTTCTTCGGAGCCTTCACACCGTTTTCATCATGGCTTGGGCCTGCCTCAAGCGGTGCGTAGTGGCTTTCACGAGCTGAGATCAACTTGGCCCGAGAAGCCTCGCTAATCGGTGCGTGAACCTCAAGGTATTCACCACTTGGCATGCGCTTGATGATGCCGGTCTCGCGCCCGTGGATGAGCTTGTCACGATCGCGACGCTGCAGACCCAGACAGATCCGCCGAGTAATGATGAACACGACCGGTGGCAACACGATCAGTAGGACGCGAATGGTCCACGTGATGGAGTTAATAGACCAACTAAAAGCTTGGGCGATGATGTCGTTTCCACCACTGATCCAAATCAGGATGTAGAAGGACAGCCCCATGGCTCCTAAGCCGGTGCGAGTGGGAGCGTTTCGTGGACGATCAAGCAGGTGATGTTCGCTCTTGTCTCCGGTGGCCTTGGCTTCGATCCACGGGTAGAGCGCCAGCAAGGTGAACATGATTCCGGGGATGATCAAGGCTGGAAGCAGGATGTTCCAACTGATGTTGTGACCAAAGATCACCGTTTCCCAGTTCGGGATGACTCGAACCGCGCCGTCCAGCCAACCGATGTACCAGTCAGGCTGGGAGCCAGCAGTGACCTGGTCGGGAACGTAGGGACCGTAGAGCCAAATCGGGTTGATGGTGAACATTGCACTCATCAACGTGATGATGCCCGAGACGATGAAGAAGAACCCACCGGCTTTAGCGGTGTACACCGGGAACAGCGGGAAGCCGACAACGTTTTTATTGGTGCGTCCCGGGCCGGGGAACTGGGTGTGCTTTTGGTACCACACCAAGAGCAAGTGAGCGGTCAAGGTTCCCAGCAAAATTCCAGGGATCAGCAAAATGTGAATCGAATACAGCCGCGGGATGAAGTCAGTACCGGGGAACTCGCCACCAAAGAGGAAGGATGAAACGTAACTACCCACCAGCGGGATAGCTAAGACGATTCCTTGGGCGATGCGAAGTCCGGTGCCCGAGAGTAGGTCGTCGGGGAGCGAGTAGCCAGCAAATCCTTCAAGGATGGCTAGCGTCATCAGGCCAACACCGATCACCCAGTTGAGCTCGCGTGGCTTGCGGAAAGCACCAGTGAAGAAGATTCTCAGCATGTGAACGCTGACCGATGCAACGAAGAGTAAAGCGGCCCAGTGGTGGATCTGGCGAACTAAGAGCCCACCGCGAACATCAAAGCTCACCCGCAACGTGGATTCGTATGCCTGCGTCATGGAGATTCCATTGAGCGGGGCGTATGAACCGTTGTAGATGACTTCCTTCATCGAAGGGTTGAAGAACAACGTTAGGTAAACGCCGGTCAGCAACAACAAAATGAAGGAGTACAGGGCGATTTCGCCGAGCATGAATGACCAGTGGTCGGGGAACACCTTGCGAAGGTTCTTCTTGAGCCACTTGCCAGCACCGATGCGGTCATCGATCCAGGTTGTCGTCGTGGCTACGGCACGTTGGGTGGTGCTCATCCGCGCTCCCAGAAACTCGGTCCGACAGGTTCTTGGAAGCCTTCTTTTGCGACCAAATAGCCCTGTCCATCAACTGTAATAGCAAGCTGTGGCAAACGTCGCGCTGCAGGACCAAAGATCACGTTGCCACTGTCAGCTAAGTCAAAGGTTGACTGGTGGCACGGGCACAGTAAGTGCTTGGTGCGCTGTTGGTACAGCGCGATGGGACAGCCCAGGTGGGTGCAAATCTTGGAGAAAGCCAGGATGCCTTGGTAGTCGCCATCTTGGATTTGTTGCGAGCGAATCTCATCGGGGGCCATGCGGACCAAGATGATGGAGGCTTTGGCTCGCTCGTTGAGGGTGCCCTGTTCTTCTTCGATGGCTTTCAGATCAGCCGGTAGGGCACTGGCCACCAAGCCACCCAAGGGGATGTCTTCTGGACGAATGGGCTTGTAGGAAATGTCTTGGACAATGCGCGATCCGCTCCGCCACAAAGTGTTACGAGACTTGGTTTCCGGAAGCGGCCCAAGGTCACGAAGCAGCACGATGGCTGGAATCGGCATCAAAGCCATGGCGGCCAACAAGGTGCGTCGAATCAGCGGGCGCTTCATGAAGCCGCTTTCCTCGGCGCCCTGTTGGAAGTCCTCAACTACTTGGGCTCGAGTCTGATCGTCGGCGGCAAATGATTTGCGCTCGTCAATGATTTCTTCATCGCTCATCAATTGGCGGGCCCAGTGAATCGCCCCTGCTCCGATGAGGAACAGACCCAAACCTGAGGCAAGACCCAAAGCCAGGTTAAGCAGACCGATGGATCCAATGATGGGGATGTTGATTGAAGCGGTCTTGGAGATTCCGACATAGGCGGCAACAAAACCGATGCTCGCCAGCATGGATAGGCCAAACATGATGGCCACTTGGCGCTCAGCCCGCTGAGCTGCTCGCGGGTTAGTGTCGGTGCGCCGAAGCACGTGTTCAAGTTCGTGCTCTCTTTCTTGAGCCTTTTCCAACTCCCCAGAAGTGTCCTGACTCATTTAGCCTTCGCTCCCAACCACACAGAGCACGCAATCAGCGCGCCGAGTCCAAGGGTCCACAACAGCAAGCCTTCGCTGACTGGACCTACTCGACCGAGTGGAGCCCCGCCGGGGTTTGACTCGGCCTTAATGCTGGCGATGTACTTGATGATGGCTCGCTTCTCGTCAGGGTTGACCGTGGTGTCATTGAAGACGGGCATGTTCTGCGGGCCGGTGAGCATTGCTTCCCAAATGTGGTTCGGTTGGCTCGGATCAATCGAGGGTGCAAAAGTTCCGTCGCTGAGCGCTCCACCTTGGGCAGCAAAGTTGTGACATTGGGAACAGTTGGTGCGGAAGAGTTCGCCACCCTCAGCAAGGCTGGCATCGGTGGTGTCTAAGTCTTCCTTTGATGGAATGGCTGGGCCAGGAGCAAAGGAGGCAACGTAGGCCGCCAACGCAGATGTTTCTTCTTCGGTGTACGAAGAGCGACCGGCCACAACTTGCTTGCCGTAAGCACCCACTGGCATGCGCCCAGTGCTTACTTGGAAATCAACGGCGGCAGCACCCACGCCAATCAGAGTTGGTCCGTTGACCTTCGGATTGGCTTTGTTGGTGGAATCTGCTGGCACACCTTCAAGATTTAATCCGTGACAGGAGGCGCAACCTTCTTTGTAGAGCTGGGCTCCTTGGCTGATCAGCTCGGGGGAGGCTTCGTTGGTCCCGGCTCGAGCTGGTGAGGCAAGCGAGCTAGCTGCGGCATACAGCCCACCCATGAGTACTAGCCCAACGGTGACCAGGGCCGCTGTGGCAATGGGTCGTCTGCGACGGGGTGATCCTGCGGACACGTGATTCCCTTACTTGATCAGGTAGATGGTGGCAAAAAGGCCAATCCAGACCACGTCAACGAAGTGCCAGTAGTACGACACGACGATGGCTGACGTGGCTTGCTCATGACCAAATTTCTTTGCCGCGTAAGTGCGACCCAAGACAAACAAGAATGCGATCAGACCACCGGTTACGTGTAGACCGTGGAATCCAGTAGTCAAGTAGAACGCTGAGCCGTAAACATTTGATGACAGTGTGAGGTTTTCCTTGACCAAATTCGAGTATTCGAAAATTTGGCCACCGATGAAGATTGCGCCCAAGAAGAAGGTCAGAACAAACCATGATCGCAACTTCTTCACGTCGCCACGCTCGGCCGCAAAGACTCCTAATTGGCAGGTGACTGAGGAGAGCACCAAAATCGTGGTGTTAACCGCGGCAAAGGGGATATTAAGGATTTGCGTCTCTTTGGCCCACAGCTCAGGATTAACCGCGCGAGAAGTGAAGTACATCGCGAAAAGGGCTGCGAAGAACATCAACTCTGACGCCAGCCACACAACGGTGCCAACTGCCACCATGTTTGGCCGATTTATGGGTCCCGAAGCTTTAGGAGTCTGGATTGCCGTTGCGCTGGTCACGAGATGATTCTGTCACTAGTTCACGCCTGCGAGGCGCTGACCCCACCCACAAAAAATGGCGCGTCGGGGCTTAGGATTGGGTTTGTGACCGACCCCACACGATCGCCCATGCAAGTCCTCGTTTATAGCGACGACTCGGCCATTCGACGCAGCGTTGTGATGGCTCTGGGGTCACGACCAGCACCTGAGTTGCCCACCATTGTTGTGACCGAAGTGGCCACCGCCACCATAGTTCGCGATGAGGTCGCAAAGGGCGGAATCGATGTCATCATCTTGGACGGTGAAGCTGTCCCGGTTGGTGGAATGGGTGTATGTAAATCCTTGAAAGAGGAGATTTATCAATGCCCGCCGATTCTTTTGCTCACCGGTCGTAAAGAAGACGAATGGTTAGCACGCTGGTCAAATGCCGATGCTGTGGTTCAACATCCGCTTGATGCCATTGAGGTAGCGCATGCCGTTGCTGATCTTTTACGTCGCCGTTTAGTGGGAACCTCAGATTCCCCCTCGGCTCGATAGAAGTCGTCGTGGCTGAGATTGCATCTGTTGTCAATCCAGATGTTCCAACGTGGTCGGACATTTTCACTGACCTACTTCATGGCTATGACCTAGATCCGCTCGTCACCACATGGGCAATGAATCAGATCATGACCGATGCCGCCTCTGCAGTGCAGATGGCCGGATTTCTGGTGGCAATGCGTGCCAAGGGCGAGACGCCAGCAGAGGTCAATGGGCTGGTCGAGGCGATGTTGGCGCACGCCAAACTGATTGATATTCCAGGTCATGCGGTTGATGTTGTGGGCACCGGTGGAGATCGATCCAATTCGGTCAACATTTCCACGATGGCAGCTATCGCTGTGGCGGGAACTGGTGCGCACGTGGTCAAACACGGAAATCGGGCAGCATCGTCGGCCTGTGGTTCCGCTGACCTTCTTGAAGCACTTGGCATTGACTTGTCGTTGACACCAGATGCTGTTGAAGCTGTTGGAAGAAGTGTGGGGATCACTTTTTGTTTTGCCCCGATCTTTCACCCATCGATGCGTTTTGTCGGGCCTACCCGCAAGGAACTAGGGATTCCGACTATTTTCAATATCTTGGGTCCGCTTTCAAATCCGGCGCAACCAACAGCATCAGCGGTTGGTTGTGGTGATCTTCGACGGGCTCGACTTATCGCCGATGTTTTTGCTCATCGCCAGTCCACCGCTCTAGTTTTTCGTGGCGATGATGGGCTCGATGAAATCACCACCACCACCACCACTCAGGTATGGCGGGTGCACGGTGGCACGGTCACTGAAGATTCGCTGAGTCCGCAACGTCTTGGCTTGACCCCAGCAAGCCCAACCGACTTGCTAGGCGGCGACCCTGCCGTCAATGCAGCTATTGCTCGCGATGTCTTTGCCGGTAAAACCGGGCCGGTTCGCGATGTGGTGGTTGCCAACGCGGCAGCAGCATTGGTGGCGCTTGAGATGTCTAAGGCTGATGCTGGAGCAAGTTGGCCAAAACTTGAGGATGCCTTCGTTGAGGCTATGGATCAGGTGCGTGTGAGTTTGGATGGTGGCGGCGCAGCATCAGTGTTGCAGGCTTGGGTAGCTGCCACGGTGGCTAAAGCCTGACCTGAGGGCCCGAAGGCTTGCCAGGTGCGCGGGAGCTTGTGTGATGTCCCCGCAGGTGCGGATACACATGGAGGAATTTCTCGGCGCAGGTCAGCGAACTGTGCAGCGATCCATCAAGTTCGATCAGGCGCAAGCCGGGTGTTTGTAGCCAGAGCATTAACGCCGTACTTTCTTCGGCGATTGCTGGGGGTAAAAGGCTAGGTTCGCAAAACGGCGCCGTGGCAACCAACGCATCAACGATTTTTTTCAGCGGCTGACCGTCCTTCACTGTTGCCGATGCGGCAAAGCGCCCGTGCGTGATGACCACAACATCGCTGCATCCTTGACGCTGGCTCGTCGGTGCCGTAGCCACGAGCAAACCTGAACGTGCAAGTTGTTGTGCGTTATCACTCCACCGTCGAGCGGTCAGGTATGCGGCCAAGCGGTCTCGCTGTTGCGCTGCATCTTCAAATCGTTCTTGCTGAACCAAGAATTGAATGCGCGCCATCACAGTGTGAACAATTAGTTCGGGCGAAGAAGCAAGGGTCTTCAAGTCGAGGCCGTCGTGTTCAAGCCGGGCGGAGGCAAGACATGCCAAAGCCGCTTCGCCATTGCTGCGGGAAGCAAATGGTCCGAGGCAATCCGATGGCCCAGTCAGTCCGGCTCGAAGGAGCAGGCGGGGGTGAGTCAGATCAATCCAATACGTCTTTTCTGGTTTTCGTGATCGTTGATTGAACTGCGGTTGATATTGCGCGATCAGGCGCAGTTCCCTTATGCGCGCTTCAAGGGCGGTTGGGCAGGGGATCGCTGTCACGGACTCGACCAAGCTGACCATGTATTTGATGCGTTTGCGCGTCTCGGCCGCGGTGAAGTAGGTGCGCACGCGTCGTTTGATGGACTTGCTGGTTCCGATGTAGAGAACCTGACCTTGACCGTCCTTGAATTGGTACACGCCAGGACTATCGGGCAAGTGATCGGCTAATGCGGACTTGCGTCGCACTGTGTCTGGGACCTGCGTTGAGACCTCAAGCAAATCTTCAAGGCTGCGAACGTGCAATGTGCCCAGTCGTTCAATCAGGCAGTGCAAAACGTGGACAGTTGCTCGTGCATCATCCAGAGCTCGGTGCGTGGGCTGGGTGGGTGCATTGAAAAAGTGAGCCAACGTTGCGAGTTTGACATTGGGAACTTCATCTCTAGACAGACTGGCGCGGGCAACTTTGACCGTGTCAACAATTGCTGGGCGCGGCCAGGTATATCCCTTTTCAACGCAGGCGCGCTTGAGAAATCCAACATCAAAACCTGCGTTGTGCGCGACCAGAGTTGCGTTGCCTAAGAACTCAAGGAAGCTGGGCAGGACTTCATCAAGACTGGGTGCATTGGCCACCATCGAATCGGTGATCCCGGTGAGCACGGAAATCATGGCGCTGATTGGGGTGCCTGGGTCAACCAGTGTGGCGAACTCACCGAGTACTTGCCCGCCTTGGACTTTCACGGCACCGATTTCAGTGATGCAATCCGATGCGCCGCCGCCGGTTGTCTCCAAGTCCACGATGACAAAAGTGGTCTCGATTAAAGGGGTGCCCACATCGTCCAGGCTCAGCTGGTGCTGGGCAGGTGTTGACCTCATGTCCTTCACGCTAGAGAGCGCATCAGACATGACTTAGGCCTTAGCCCAGGTTGAAGGCGCTGATAAAGCTTGAAGCCGTACTGGCCTTGCCCAGCAGTGGTAGGCGCAATAACTCCTGAGTGGTTCGCAGCAGGGTGTAGTGGGTGGCATAGCTCGGGTCCACAGTGCCGGGCTTGGTCCGCGGTGAGATGGCAACGGTTGCTATCGGATTCGAGGTGTCACCACTATTTTCATCTTCGTCGTAGGTCACGAATATGACCAAACGGCCGGCTTGATATGGCGAACTCTCAATCAAGGTTGGCACGAATTTCGAAAGCCAGTTATCACCGTAGGCAACGCTGGTGTCATGGGTGTTGCTCTTTTGATCGGGGACAATCATCGTAAATGGAGCGGTCAGATCAAGGGGAGAGGTTAACGGCAAGGCTTGGTTTTGACATTGACTTGCCAGGTTCGTGTAGTAGGTGGCGGGGTTATGTCGAGCCACGTAGGTGCCACTGTTTTTCTTGTAGCACGGGGCTGGCATGTTTTCGCTGAGCGTTTTCCAATGACCTTCGCCTAGTTGGGAAAAGATATTCGGCACATTCAGCGGGCGATCTAACGGGCTCGCATCGTTATAAATTCTTTGGGTGCTTCCTGACGTCATCGCGATGTAGTTAGGCAGCGAAGGGTGGGCCACCGCGTGGTCATTGCTCGCATATCCGCAGCGGCTGATCAGGGAGTTGAAGTAGGGCGCAGCGGAATTGTTAATGATTTGTTTACGGCCATGGTTTTCCATCACGATCCACACCACGTGGTCAATGGCGCTTTGAGCTTGATTGGCTGTTGCCCCACAGGGCTGTGTTGGCGTGATGGCGGCTTGGGCCGGCAGGGTTGGTGTTGGTGAAATTGCCGTGGCTGTTGGCTCGACCGGTTGACCACTGGAGCTGGTCGTCAGGCTGGGGCTCTGGCTTGGCGTCAGGGCTGCGCTTTGGGTCTTGCTGGTCTGGCACCCAGTCAGCATGAGCAGGGCACTGAGGCACAGCACACTGATCTGCGGCCAGCCCCGCAGATTTAGGTGAAAAGTTGTGTCAGACCCTGCCTTTACCGTGGATTTCATCGGTCACCCTCCCCGGTGATCACTGATGGGAAGGACACTGGATTCCAGATGCCTGACATGTCGCACGTAGGTGAGCCCATTGAGCTCACCCGCCAAGGCTTTGATGAGCCGGCGCACGATCACAGCCTTGTTCGGGTTGATTGCCATGGATGCACCGCCCGCCCTACTGCGTGTGGAGACTGTGTGGTCACCTATCTTCTCGGTTCGGCACCCCAAGGGGTAGAACTTGACTCAGATCAGCAAGTCGCGCTAGAGAATTTGGCCCACGCTGGTTTGGTTCCGGCCCTGAAGTACCAAATTGAGCCTGAGTTTGGTCATGGAACCGGTCGTGAGGACCAGCCGGCTCAATAGGGCCGTTGGGACTCTTGTGACGCGTGGGGCTCTTGTGGCTGCGGGTAGGCCATTAGCCCTGTTAAAACGGGGTTCTTTCGCCACGCCGAGCCCCCAATTTGTGCCTGCAGGTGGCCTTGCCTAGGGTTATGTCCAGCCGGTTGCTCCTGACCGGTTCGCCTAATCTCGGACCTTCCGAGAATCGGGGACCCAGGTATTTGGGGTGAATCGGTCGCAAGACCGTAGGGCCACCTTCCCAGCCCGAACCCGTCAGCTCACCCGGTCGGCGTAAAGACGAGGAAGAGGAGACCGCCTTCGTGGCGACTCGATCCAAAGCACGCAAGTTCGGCTCAGGCACACTCCGCCTGTGGGCCTGCCTTGCCTGTGCGACTCTCGTGATGAGTTTGGCGCCGAGCTTGGCCTCGTCGGCCGATCCCAATTTGAGCATCGAAGAAGTCACGCGCCAAGTCAATGCGCTCAATGATCAGGCAAGTAATGCCAATGAGAATTACCTCAGCGCGCAAATCAATGTGACCAATGCCCAACAAAGACTCTCTGCAGTCCAGTCGCGAATCAATCGTGAGCAAGCCAGTTTGAACCGCGTCCAAAAAAGCATAGGTTCGTTAGCTTCGATGGCATATCAAAGTGGTGGACTTGACTCATCACTGGAACTACTTCTCGCAGATGATCCGAAAACCTTCTTGAATAAAACTGCGGCCCTTGATCAACTCTCCCGCGGACAGGGCACAGCCCTTCGTCGAGCCGAGGCGGCCAGCCAACGATTGGCCCAAGATCGACTGGCCCTAGGCCAAGAGTTGGGAACGTTGAAGAGCGCCCAGGCCAGTGCGGCTAGTTCACTGTCTTCGGTCAATAGCAAGGCTCGTCAGGCTCAGGCTCTGCTCGACCGCCTGACGGCTGCTGACCGCGCCAGGTACCTGGCAGCCCTTGCGGCCCGTCGGGCTTCGTCGGCGCGAGCCAGTCGTGAGGCGCTTCGAACTGCAGGATCATCCTCCGATGGTGGTGGCGGTTTTTCTGGCGGCGGTGTTGGCTCCGGGCGAGCGGCAATTGCTGTTGCCTACGCCAAGGCTCAAGTCGGAGATAGCTACGTGTGGGGAGCGGCTGGTCCAAACTCCTTCGACTGTTCTGGCTTGATGCTCGCTGCGTGGCGTGCTGCTGGTGTTTCGTTGCCGCACCAATCAGGTGCTCAGTACGGCTCGACGAGCCGAGTGAGTCAATCAGAGTTGCGACCCGGTGACCTGCTGTTTTTCTACAGTCCAATTTCGCATGTGGGGATGTACATCGGCGGCGGTCTGATGGTGCACGCGGCCAATCCAAGCAGTGGCGTTGAGGTTTCTTCATTGAGTGGCTATTGGTCGAGTGTTTACGTTGGGGCCGGCCGGGTTTAGCGGACTTAGGTCATTTGCCCACGTTTGAACTCTGTTGTTAGTGCATCCTCACGCCTACTATGGAAATCATGAGTGAGTCTTTTGCGCAGTCGGCTCATGATGGCAAATCTGCACCCACGCACTTTTATTCGCGGATTCGGTTCTGGTTTGGCTTGGCCACAGTCATTGCCCTGTTGGCGGTGGCGGCCGTGCCCACGCTGCTGCTCTTGCCCGCTGGGTCTAAGCCTGCACCGGGGGCGCCGCCTAGCGTTGCGATAACAATCCCGGTCAGCCCTACTGTGGCCGCACCGGTTGCTGGACTCTTGGCCGAGCAGGCTCGACGCGACCAGAATGCCATCTCTCAGGTGCTCAGCATTCGCGCAAATGCGGTTACAGCTAAGCAAACCGATGCATTCTTACAAACGAGTGAACAATCTAGTGTTGATTTTACGACCAAGCAATTGCGCTTGATAACAAACTTAAACCAGCTTCCGCTAGAGCAGTGGGACTACGAGTTGGACGGCAAACTTGATGAAACTAGTTCTCTTGCGCGTCAAGTCAGGCGCACCTTTGGGTCCAACGCGCAGACGTATCAGGTAAAAGTCAGGTACGCACTGACTGGTTTCGGTGACAAGCCGACCGTGGCATTGCGCACGATGAGTTTTATTCCACAAGGACAGACTTGGAAAGTTGTCAGTGACATCGACTCTGGTCGATTTCGCCAACCGTGGGACGAGAACTATTTGAGCGTTGTTCAAGGGCCGGATGTCTTGATGATGGTGATGGGCTCAGCCAAACCCACACCATCTTTAATGCAGCAGGCAAGTCAGGCAGTTGCTGCTGTGACTACTTTTTGGGGAAGTGATTGGCAACGCAAGGTTGAAATTGTCATTCCAGCCTCCCAGCGCGAACTCGGGAATCTGCTTCGGCGAAATGGCGCCGATTATTCATCCCTAGCCGCGCTAGCCACGGCGGAAGTCAACGGTGGACCAGACGATGTCCCCACTAACGTTGTCTGGGTGAATCCTTCCGGCTTTGCCAAGATCAACTCCTTGGGTCGAACCATCGTCTTGCGTCACGAAATCCTGCATGTGGCCACTGGTGCCGCGATTCCCAACGACTTTCCACTCTGGCTCGAAGAGGGAACTGCTGAATACTTCGGCTACAAGGATTCTGGCGTCAAACAAGACGTCATTGCGGCCAATCTGCTTCAGGCAACCCGTAGCGGACAAGTCCCCACCAGATTGCCCACGACCAAGGATTTTTCTCCCCTGAATGGTCAACTTGATCAGGCCTATGAAGGGTCATGGTGGGCTGTTCGCTACATCGTCCAAACGTACTCAGAGCAGGCCCTGCTTCGGGTGTATCGCAATGCGTTAGGGCAAGCAGATCCAGCAACGGCCGCTGATCGTGCACTGCGAGAAGAGCTGGGAATCGACACCGCACAATTGACGGCAGCCTGGCGGGCATCCATTAAGGCCGCTGCCTAATGCCAAAGCGCATTTTGGTCATCACCAATGACTTTCCACCCAGGCCTGGCGGAATCCAATCCTTTGTCTATGGATTGGTCTCGCGTTTGCCGACAGATTCGGTGGTGGTCATGACGTCAGCTTGGCGCGGAAGTGATGAATTTGACACACAACAGCCATTTCCTGTGGTGCGCATTAAGTCCAGTGTGCTGCTGCCTGGTCCACGAGCCAAGGCGATGGCAAAGCGCCTGATTGATCAGTACGACTGTGATCGGGTGTTGTTTGGCGCTAGTGCACCGCTGGCTTTGATGGTGCCCTTCCTTCGCAAGGCTGGAATCAAACGATGCGTGGGGCTAACTCACGGTCATGAAGCCGGCTGGACGCGTTGGCCCATTGCGCGTTCGATCATCAAACGCGTGGGTAGGAACCTTGATGTGATGACCTACCTTGGTTCCTACACACAGGGATTGATCGCTCCGGTAGTTGGACCACAAGCCGCCGCACACATGGTCCAACTCACGCCCGGGGTGGATCCGACCATGTTTTCGCCGGACATTGATGGCGCTGATGTCCGAGCAGTTCATTCACTGACGGATCGACCAGTGATTGTGTGTATTTCGCGGCTAATGAAGCGCAAAGGTCAAGATGTCTTGATTCGGGCCATGTCCCAGGTGAACAAGGCAGTGCCAGGTGCTGCCCTATTGATCGTGGGTGGGGGACCAGAACGCAAGAACTTGCAAAGGTTGGTTTCTGCTTCGCATCTTGACGGCGATGTGATTTTCGCCGGTTCAGTGCCTTGGGCAAAACTGCCCGAACACTACGCGGCCGGTGATGTTTTTGCGATGCCCTGTCGCACCCGCAATGGCGGACTCGATGTTGAGGGGCTTGGCATTGTGTATTTAGAGGCCAGCGCTACTGGACTGCCCGTTGTTGGAGGCGGAAGTGGTGGGGCTCCCGATGCTGTTCGCGAAGGCGTTACCGGGTTCAGCGTTGACGGCAACGATGTTGATCAGGTTGCGCAGCGGTTGATTGAGCTTCTTAACGATCGCGATCGCGCTCATCAAATGGGCCAGGCTGGGCGAGTATGGGTTGAAGAAAACTGGACCTGGGACAAGCAAGTCAATGGGTTGCTTGCAGTGCTTAACGAACTTTAGGACCAACTGCGGGTGCCTTAAGCAAGGTGAATTCGCCATCCCGCGAGATCAATGTCCAGGACTGGTGGGTCAGGAGTTCTTGAGCTAAGGCACTGTCACTGGCCAATACCGCGTAGTTGGGATTGACAGAGTTCACTAAGTCTTTCCACGGCCCAATCAGCGATTCGGCATTGAGGTACTGCTTGATGTAGTCGCCGCCATCCCGATCCGCGCGACCGTCGATGGCTAGTTTGAGATCGGACCCACCAAAGGCAGCGAGGACTCCAGATGCGTTGTAATTGTTGAGAACGCGTTTAGGACCATCAATGGTGGCCAATTTTTGAGCAATGGCCAGGGGGGTTGTCTTGGCTAGTGGATTGACTCGGGCATTGACATAGACAACCCCGCAAGCACTGGCGAGAAGGAAAACGGTAGAAACAACAGCTAACGCCTTACGTTGCTCAACAGTTCCTGGCCGAGCTCTGAGCAAGGACGTTGACCCCATCGCTGCAACAGCAAAGGGTGCCACCAAAATTGAAGCAGGCAAAATATTGCGGTATGCGGTCATGCCAAAAATCAAGAGCAGTACAAGTATGAGCACTTGAGACAGCGGGAGGCGCTGTTTGCGTCGAGCCCAAATGAAAATGGTGATCAGGACCAGGGCAATCAAGCCGGCTGCTTGGCTCGAGAAGAACCGCACAGGCTGCCATTCCTCAATGTAGGCAGTGGCTGAATGGAAAGAGAACGGCAGAAGCAATCCGCGGGGACCTAGTGGGCTAATGCAACCTGCGACAGCGGCGATAAGTGTCAGCCGAGCTGCTGTTAGTGCTTGGGTCTTGTAGTTTTCCGCTCGATCAAGGAGCAGGCCAAGACTTACTAGGCCAAACATCGCCGGCGCGAGTACCCACATGCCGTGGAGGTTGGACCACAGCAGTACGACTGCGGCCACCACGTACCAACGCGGTTGAATCCCGTTCACCAGTTGGTTATAGACCGCGGAACTGAGCCAGACCAGCGCGATGAAGGAGGCCAGCATGGGACGCTCTTGAAGCGCATGCGTGGTGGGGACCGTTACTAGGAAAAGCGCGACCAGGGCGGCCAGCGGAGTAAAGCTTTCGGTGTTACTGCGCGCGCTTTTACGCGGAAGCAGACTCAAGGCAAGGTAGGCCAGAAAGGCAATAGCCAACAGGGTGCGCATCCAGATCAGTGCGGACCAGTTCCAGATATGAACAATCCAGCCCATGAAGTATTCAAAACCCCATTGAGAGGTTTGCCATCCGTGGGCTGGAGTAATCAGCGACCAAGAATTACCGAGATCGCTTAGCCGTCCTGATCGAGCAATCTCTTGTCCGATCAGGACGTGCCAATAAGCGTCACCATCTGAGAGGGGGCCAAGGCTTACGCCAAGGATTGCGACTAGGAGCGCAACCACAAACAGATGACTTGGTTCTAGGCGGTCACGAAGTCTCATCCCAGAACCAAAGGGCCAAACGATTTATGCGAGAGGTCGCAAAAGTCGAAAGACGAATTAGCAGGTTCCACCACTGGTGTTGATACAGGTCGAAGTGGTAGCAAACTTGCTCTTCACGATTGTTCCGAGTCCGAAGATGATTCCGACGATTACGGCTGCGATGGCGGCAATGAGCAAGCCATACTCGACGGCGGAAGCACCCTCATCCTTGCGGGAAATGGTGGTACGGATGCGAGCTAACATGGTGGAACCTTTCCGGATCTACGTTCTCGGGTCCGCGGGTGCGATCCGAGGTGGAACTTTATGTTCCCATAGCCTGACATTTGTTCCGTCCCCACGACATCAGGCGTGAGGCCAGTTTAACTAGTCCTTTTGGGGGATACGGGCACAGATTTAAGCGTGAAATGGGGACTTTCTAGGGTCTTGAGTGGGACCAGAATCTAGCCGCGACCCTCAGAGGTGATCAGGCCGAGGCGAAGGGCTGTCATCAGCGCCTGAGCTCGATTGGCTGCACCAAGCTTCTCGTAGAGCTTGCCCACGTGGGTCTTGGTCGTTGATTGGCTGATGTAGAGCTGCTTGGAGATCTCGGCCACGCCCAGGCCATCGGCGAGCAGGTTCAAAACCTCACGCTCACGCGGCGAAAGTTGGGGGCCGGTGGGGCTTAAACGTCGTTGCATCGCTTCAGCCAGGTTGGGCGCACTAAAGGATGAGGGCATAGCCGATGCATGGCGCGCCGCAGCCATCACATCTTCAGCAGGGGCGTCCTTGGATACAAAGGCAGAAGCGCCGTTATCAAGGGCGCTAAACAAGTACTGATCATCTGAATACATGGAGAGAACAACGATTCCCACTTCTGCGTTGTCCTTACGCAATTCCTTCACTAAATCAAGACCGCTTCCATCAGGAAGGCGAATGTCCACAATGACTACGTCGGGCTTGAACTGAGTAATTTCCTTCTTGGCTTCAGCGATAGAGCCTGCTTCAGCAAGTACGGTGAATTCCCCGCTTCGATCGAAAGCTCTCCGCAGACCTTGGCGAATCAGTTCATGGTCATCAACGAGGATTACCGAAGTTGGGTTTTCGGTGGCCATGCCTTGTCCTCCATTGGGTATGTCCACGTTCAATGCATAGAACTCGTGGGCAAATGAATCTGACTAGAGTCTGCCTGATGAAGCCGGTTACCGCGCGCTAGGCGCGCACGATCTGTACTTTCGTACCTCCGGCCTCGCCGGTGGTCACCTCAAGGCGACCATTGATTCTCTCGGCGCGCTCACGCATGATCTTGAGTCCGTAGGAGTCTTCGCGTCCAGGGCCCAAGCCTTGACCGTCATCTTCAATGATCACGTCAAAATTGGGCGGCTGGATGCGGCTTGTGACCCAGATGTTGGAGGCGTTGGCATGTTTGCGGGCATTGGTCAGGGCCTCTTGTGCGATGCGAAGGAGCTCGGCTTCTGTGTCGATGCTGAGGCGTTCGGGTGCCTCTTGGAGTTGCAAGTGAACTTCCACGCTTGGTTCAATGGCCAGTGAGCGAATGTATTCGCTCAGGGCCACATTCAAGCTCATACCAACACTGACGTCGCTGCGAAGGTCGAAAATCGACAGTCGAAGTTCGGTAATGATGCGAGTTACTTCCTTGCGAAGATCTTGTAGACCTTCTTTCAACTCTTGGCTTTCGGCGCTGGTGGAAAGGTCATCGACGGCGTACCCCAAGGATGCCAGTTCTTGAGCCACTCCATCGTGAATATCTCGCGCCAAGCGCCGGCGCTCTTCAGTAGTGGCAGAAAAACGAACTTCTGAGAAAAGTAAGGACGCTTCAACACGAACGCCGTAGTTGGCCACTTCATCGGTGATCTGGACCACCGAATCATGATCAAAGGCAGGGCCGACGCGCTCAACGCCTACTAAGGCCACGGTTCGCTGCACGACCCGAAGAGGGATCACCGCGCTACTGCGGTCTTGCTCGCCGAGGAGTCCGGTGGTCAAAATTTGTGGTTCACCGCTTTGCCACGCGCGGGCCCAGGCCGAATCATCGGCTGCCTGCGGCTTCCATTCCTCAGGGCGCATCGCTCGTGAACTCAGCGGGCTAAAGGCTTCGCTATCGAAACGCACATACACAGATCCGCGCTGCCCGCCAATAAACTCCAAGATTTCATCGAGCAAACTTTCCGACAAGGTCGTGGCGTCCAAACCGACCGATAACTGCCTGGACACCTGACGTAATTGGTCCAGTAGGCGATAGGCCGATTCGTATGCCACCGAATCGGAGTCAACAGATGAGGCCAAAATTCGATTGAACCATGATCCGATCAGGCCGATGGCAAGGGCAACAACTAGCCATTGGCCGACCAAAGCGAAATCAAAACTGTCCGAACCTGATCGAAAGGCTGACCATTGGTAGGCAAAGATGACAGCCCCGGCTAACGCGGTCGTGGCAACTACGCCACTAAATCCCTTACTAAGGCTCACCGCGAGGGCGGGGACTAAGAGGTAAGGCAGAAGCGCCGTGTTGAAAGGATCGGAATGACCGATCACGGCGGCAGCTAATACCCCTTCAACAACAGGAATCAGCCAAGTCCATGACGAGCCGGGATAGCGCAAAGACGCAAGGGTGGCCACGACAAGCAGCGCCAACACGGACGTAAAGCGTTGATCCTGCCCCGGGGTGATCGCAGTAAGTCCAAAACACAGCCCAAAAAGCACGACTCGGGCAGCCAAAACGATGGGTAGTCGGTGGGCTTGTGAAGGGTCAAAGGTGCGTGTGGGAAGCAGCATCGACATGCCCAGAGCCTGACAGAGAAGGGCATCAAACTCAACCGCTCACCAAGTGTGGCGCTTGCGTGTCCTACTTACCGGCGAAGCTGCCAATGATCGAAATAGCCGCTGGGCCCAAGATCATGATGAAAAGCACTGGCAGGATGCAAAAGACCAGGGGGAACAAGATCTTCACCGGAACTTTTTGCGCCATTTCTTCGGCTCGCTGTGAACGCTTGGTGCGCATTTCTCCAGCTTGAACACGAAGAACGTTTGCGACCGGAATTCCTAGTCGATCGGCCTGCACCATCGCGGATGCAAAGTTACGAAGTTCTGGGATGTCGGACCGCTCGCCCATAGCCCGGATAGCTTCAGTTCGACTCAGCCCAATTTGCATTTCCTGTAAGAGTCGGAAGAACTCTTCAGCAAGGGGTCCGGTGGTGTTGCGGGCTACTTGGGAAACTGCCGAGTCAAAGGCCATTCCAGATTCAACCGAGATTGTCAACAGGTCAAGTGCATCGGGAAGATCCTTGGCCATTTGCTGGGTCCGGTTATAACCGACTTGATACAAGGCCAAGTTTGGCCCGAAGTAACCCGCAAGTGAACTGATGATCATGAGCCCGATGATGGCAATCAGGCCGCTGCCAAAGAGTAAGCCAAGGAGCAGCCCCAGGATCAGCCCACCGATCAGTCCCAAAACCTTGAAGGCCACGATTCGGTTGGGGTCCCAGGTCGGCGGATTGCCTGCAAGGTCAAGGCGACGGCGAATCCGATTAGCTTGATCAGCTGGCGCAAATTGCTTGCCCCATTCCGTGAATTTCTCAAGCGTTGGCGTGATGACTCGGTCAGTAAAGGGCGAATTGAGGTCTAGTTGCCTCTTTTCGTTAGAAATCTGCATTTCTTCAATGGCCGAAAGCGATCGAACTACATCTTTTCTGTTCAAGACCGCAGTGCCTACTGATAAAACCACCAGCGCGATAGCAACAAAGATTGCAATCAGGGCCAGGAGTAGAAGTATCAGTGCCATGTCAGACCTCAACCTTGACAAGTTTAACGAGCCACAAGATTCCAACGATAAGCAAAATGCTGGCTACGGTCAGCATGACCAGGCCCAGCGGCGTGTTAAACAAAGGGGCCAAGTAATCAGGTCGAGTTAGTAGGAGGAAGAGCGTGAAGACAACTGGCAGCGCACCCAAGATCCATGCCGAAAGTCTACCTTCGGCCGACAGTGAGGACACTTGACGGCGAAGGCGTTCACGCTCACGCATGGTTGCCGCAACTGTTGTCAGCACCTCAGCCAGATTGCCACCGACTTCGCGTTGGATGCGAATGGCCATCACCACCCACGAGAAGTCAATGCTTTTCATGCGGGTGGCAACTGCCTCAAGAGCGGTTTCCATTTGGACACCGAGCCGGGCTTCGATGATGGCGCGACGCATCTCGCCACTCATTGGTTGCGATGCGTCGGGTATCAAAGTGTCAATGGACTGGGGGAGGGAGAGTCCGGAGGCCAAACTTCCGGCCAAGAGCTGCAAGGTTTCGGGTAACTGACTTTGAAAGGCTGCCTGTCGACGTTCTTCGCGCAGGGTCAGAAAAATGAAGGGACCCACAACACCAAGAACGACTCCAACGATGGCGGGGAAGAATCGGCCACCGGAGAGTAGGAGCATCAAGATGGCTGCGGTGAGAGTCAATCCAATGTGGATCAACAGCCACTCACCGGATTTGATCGGGATGCCAGCGCGCTCCAAACGCGGCGCCATGATGGAGTCAAAATCCCGGCTGACCATGACCTTGTTGGCGATGTCTTTGACTGATGCGGAAACGCTTGAGTCTTCGTCATGGCTGTCGCCCGAGTTGGCACCGCGACCAGTGAGTGTGTAAATCGAAAGTCGTCGTTCAACTTGCTGGTTTTTGCGCCTTGGACCTTTTGCAAGCGCAGAAAAAGCAATGATCAAAATGAAGATCAGGCCGGCAAAGAGTAGAAGCAAAGCCAAAATCAAAACGAACGCATTGGAAAATCCCGACGACCCTGCGGCTACCGGTCGTGGCCCTGCATTCAGTGCTGGATTGTCGGCGGCCGATTGGGGAACGGTGACGTAAACCGAATCATTGACTGCAGCACCGCTGGCTTGGGCGCTGACGTCAAGATTTCCCGACGTTCCCTGGATTGCGGCCGGGAAGGTTCCATTGATCGTGACCTGATTGGAAATATCGCGAGCAGCAGCGCTAAATGCACCGGTCAGGTCGGCCACGTTATTTGCCGTGATCACTTGACCTTTCCCGCTTACAGCCAGAGCGCCAAGCGCGGCCACCTGCGCCGGGTCTGCCCCCAAAGAGACCGCATCCACGGTAACTCCACTGCGCTTAATGGTGGCTTGAGTGCTGGGCAAGGTGGCTTTGCTCGATGTGTCAGCCCCGTCACTGAAAACAACGATCGTTCGTGGCCCCGATGGGCCAATGGCTCCGGTTGCAAGATTGACCGCGTCATACAGAGAGGTCGAACCTTGTGCACTGAGGCCATCAATGGCACTGGTTACGGCCTGGCGATCAGTAGTCGGCTTGATATTTTCTTGGGCCGTGGTGGAAAACGTCACTAGGCCGATTTTTGTCGTAGGGGGCACGGTTGACACGAAAGTCTTCGCGGCAAGTTTTGCGCCATCGAGGCGCGCTCCCTGCATGCTTCCGGAGATATCCATGACCAAGATGGCTGTGGGATCTTGAGACCCGTTCGTGCCAACACCTTGAACGGTGCTCGGAATTGTGGTCCCGCCTTTGGATAGGACTACCGACTTGGGGTCGATGCTTTGGCCCGCATCAAGGCCGGTGGCAGAAAAAACCAGTGACACTTTGTCGCCATCGACATTGATCGCAACGATCCGACCCTTGGGTGCGGCTACCGCGTCTGGGGCAGCAAGCAGACCAATCAGTGCCAGCCCCGCAAGCAGTGCTGGGAAAAGTACACGTTTGTGAACGTAAGGCTTCACTGCTTAGCCTCCGGCGAAATTTTCGAAGGCAAACAAATTGTTGTCCAGCGTGACGCCTTCAGCGGAGAGCTTGTCTTCAAAGTGTGGACGAAGCCCGGTGGACTTCAATTTGCCAATGGAGTGACCCTCATCGTCGTAACCCATGTCAAAGTCAAATCGGAAGAGCTCTTCAGTCGTAATGATTTCGCCTTCCATACCCACAACTTCACTGATGTGGGTGATGCGACGAGAGCCATCCTTAAACCGCGTCTGGTGAATAACTAAGTCCATCGCGCTGGTTACTTGCTCGCGAATGGCGCGCATCGGGAGGTCTACGCCAGCCATGAGCACCATGGTTTCAATACGAGCCAGCGCATCCCGCGGAGAGTTCGCGTGAACCGTACAAATAGAACCATCGTGTCCGGTATTCATTGCTTGCAGCATGTCTAGGGCCGCCGCGTCACGAACCTCACCGACCACAATGCGATCTGGTCGCATACGCAGTGAGTTGCGCACGAGGTCTCGGATGGTCACTTCGCCACGACCTTCGATGTTTGAAGGTCGTGATTCAAGGCGAAGCACGTGGTGCTGACTGAGTTGGAGTTCGGCGGCATCTTCAATGGTGACGATGCGCTCATTGTCAGGGATAAAAGATGAGACGACATTTAAGGTGGTGGTCTTTCCGGCACCGGTTCCACCGGAAATCAAAATATTTAGACGCCCCCGCACACATGCGGACAAAAACTCGGCAACTGCTGGCGTAAGCGTTCCAAAGGCCACGAGGTCACTGACTCGATACGGATCAGCACTGAATTTACGGATGGTCAGAAGTGAGCCATCAACGGCTAGGGGCGGAATGACCGCATTGACTCGGCTTCCGTCCGGAAGTCGTGCATCGACCATGGGGCTGGCTTCGTCAACACGACGACCAATCCGGGTGACGATCTTGTCGATGGTGCGTCTCACGTGAGCTTCGTTGGTGAATGAGGCATCTACTCGGTGCAGTCGACCGGAACTTTCAATGTAGATAGACGACGGTCCATTAACCATGATTTCGGTGACATCGGGATCGCGAAGGAAGGGCTCGATGGGTCCGTAACCCAAGATGTCATCAGCAATTTCTTGAGCAACGCGTGCCCGTTCAGGAACAGTCAGGGGAGTGTTAGTTTCGCCGAGCACTTCTTGCAGCGTGCTGCGAACGCGTTGCTCAAGCTCAACCTGAGTCATGTTCGCGTCGTAGAGCTTGGGCCCCAAACTGTCAATCAACGATTGATGAACAGATAATTTCAGATCGCGGTAGGGATCCTCGGTGGGTTCAAAGACGCGCGAACCTGTACTTGGGGCTTCATCCTCAGGTCCAGTGATTGATTTGTCTCGACGGGCTTGGGCGAGACGATCGGCAAGACTCATTTATTTACCCTTCTTTCGTAAGAAGGACTTTCGGTCATTTCCAGAATCTCCAGAAATCAACTTGGCGCTCTTGGAGTACTCACCAACACAGCTTCGTGCCACTGCAAAAATTGCTTCGCTCACTGGGTGCCTTGGATCATCGAGCACGATGGGTACGCCACGGTTAATGGTGGCAGGAACATCGCGTGAGGACGGAATTTGCACACTGATGGTGTGACCGAGAGTCTTTTCTACCTCAGGAATGGCTAGCCCGACCTTGGAGTCGGCTCGGTTAAGGATCAGATTCCAGCGTTCCTTCGGATAATCAAGGAGATCGAGAGTTTCTAAGGTCAATTTGAGGTTTTTTAGGGCCGGGATGTCAAGGGTTGCGATCAGCGCAATGCAGTCACTGGCATCAAAGGCAGCCAAGACTTGATCATCAAAGGCTGGTGGTGTGTCAACGACGACGTAATCAAACATGTCCTTAAGCAGTAACAAGATCTGGGTCACCAAGGTGGCATCAATAGTTTTCTCAACGCCAGGTTGCATAGGTGCGGCCAGGACCATTAATCCGGGTGAATGTGGCGTGAGGAGGGAACGCAGGGCAGATTCATCAATGCTCTCGCCCAGTACTACGGCATCGGCAATCGTGTGCTGCGGGAATAGTTGAAGTGCGATTGCAACATCCCCAAAGGCAAGGTCAAGGTCAACGAGGACCACTTCGTTCTTCCCACCGTCAGCAAGCGTGGCCGCCAGATTGGTGGACAGCGTGGTCTTGCCGCATCCACCCTTGGCGGAAAAGACGGTAATCAATCGTCCGCGAGTTGGACCCGGTTCTGCGCTTTCACCATCGGGAACTGATTCACGAAGTTCACGAGCAACCTTTTTTGAACGCGTAACTGCTTGGCTTAAAGCACCAAGGTCGCGTTCTTCAACCACATCGCGAACGCCCATGCGTAGCGCCGCTGAGAGCACTGCGGTGTCCACTCGACGTCGCACCAAAATCACACCCAGACTTGGGCGCTGCACCCGCATGGACTGAGCAAGGGCTAGTGCGCTGTCCTGGTCAACTGATGGTCCAACCACGATGGTGTCTTCGCCCAAATTGGTGTCAATGTGTCGGCGGACTGCGTCCAAACTGTCCAGAATGACAGCATCGCCGAGTGCCCCTTTGAGCGTCTCGGCAACCCCAGATTCAAGATCTACGATTGCAGTCATCTAGCCCAGATCCGAAGTCGTGGTTCGCCTGTTTCCGCCGGTTCGTGAATCTTTGGACAGCAAGCCGAAGTACAAGTTTCCAGCTGCTTGACCAAGGATGACTTTTGAAGCCTCTCCTTGGTCTAGTGCCAAGGTCAAGATCGTGTTTGGAATGTTGTCAGCATTTCCTGAACCACTCGACGCGGTGGTGGTTCCAACAGCGATGACCTGCACTCGACTCAGGAGCAGGTTGGTGGTGTTGTTTCCGCGGGTGAGGAATACCGCAACTTCACTGCCGGGCGTTACGTAGCCGGCAACGCGCTGCGGGTCACCTAGTTGTATTGCCACAGCAATCTTGTTTCCAGGAATAGCCAATGACGTGGTTGTGTTCGGCTGTCCCCACTGCGCACTGGTCACGGGTTGGCCGGCAGGAATTGCCGTAATGGCATTGAGTCCAGCGATGGGAGAAACATTGCTCAAGGCGCCGGTGGCAATAGCCACGCGGGGTACTTGCCGAAGTTCAAAAGCGCCAGCCTTCTGGGCGGCGGATCCACTTGTGCCCAGTTGGATTGCTGACTTGGTGTAAAGGACCTCAACAACTTCTTGACCCTTGCGGGCGCGGGAGTCAACGCCATTGACGTAGAGGATGACTAAAAGCACGCCCAGAAGTGCAGCGCCGGCGGCGGCAATAAGAAGTACGGTGCGGCGGGGCATATGAGTCCTTTTGGTGGGGGAGGTCCAAATGGCGTGTTTGTTGCCAAATGGTACCGCTCCCCTCTATCGGCCACCTGATCTGCGTACCTGAGGCCATATGTCCCTCAATTTCAGCAGGTTATGACAGCGCCTGCCTGCGCGCTGGTTAGCCAGCGCTAACGGTAGCCACTACCCGAGCCCGTTGGCTGGGTTCATTCCATACAGATGCGCTGATCCTAAGCGAGCGAGCCGCCAGAGTCAGCAAGCCGGTGGCCACCACCAGGGAGATCCATGCCAGTCCGCTGAGCTCGGTAAGGGTGAAGGCGATTCCAATGCCTGTTGTGGCCGCCGAGAAAATAACTGATTGCAGGGCCATGGTGCCAGGAGGGGCTGGCGTATCCCGTGGACCTAAGAGAAGTGCTCGGTGTGGACGGCGAACGGAGGCGCCCATGGCCAGGGCGGTAATCCATGCGATGCAGGTGCAAGCCGAAGCAAGAACGGCAATCACACTAGATGCCGATGGCCAGTGGGGAAGGCGTGCCAATCCAATGACGATCACCGGCAGTGAAGTCAGGCTTGCTACTTCGGCAACAAGTTGTGCTCGCCGCCAAAACCAATCTTGAGCCGGGGCAGGAAGGCCAGAAAGAAAGAGAGCGCCCAGTCCATCAAGACAAAAAGCATTAATAGCAAAAAGTAAGCCACTTCCGGCGGCAACCAATCCTGGTAGAAGCACGATCAACGAGATCTGACTGCCGGCAAGAAAAATCGTGAGCGTGGGGAGCAATGCAAGTAAGCCGACGCCACGACGCAGTGAGGGACTGCGCCACAGTCCCGCACGATCAATGCGTCGAGCCAGGGAACTAGCCGTGGTGACCTTGTTGTGTGAAGCAGTGCGGGTGGCCTTTGGCTTACTTCTGTGACCTCGCTTGTCCGGTTGGCGCAAGGCCCACTGGCAGGCGAACACCGATGTTGCCAAGAAACCGAAGGTGCCGGCGATCAAGGTGGTGGTTCGAACTCCCCACACCAGCCAGTCGCCATTAGCCGCGCGAAGGGTCGCACCCAGGACCCAAATGGTTGGACTCCTATCGAGTGCGTTGGTGAGTAAACCGGCTTTGAAGATTGCCAAGAATCCGACGCTAACAACTGCGATGGTGAGCCAACTGAGAACGCGTCCACCAGTTGTTTGTCTAACGCCGATGACAATCCAGCCAATGGTTTGACCAAGGGTGGTAGCGAAGGCGATGAAAGCCACCACCGTCAAGGATGCAGCAAGGCAGGCAATCCACGTCGATTGCGAAAGGTAACTCACAAGTCCTAAGGCGGCCAATACTTGAAAGAGCCAAGCAAGGTTCAGTGGCGTGAGCACCAGGGATGCAAATGTGGTGGTTCGAAACTGAATGGGAAATGCCACTAACTGGTCAGGGGGGTACAACTCATTTCCACCGCCGGCTGCCAGTGGTGTGACAACTGAGAGAACAAGGAAGGTTAAAAGTAGAGCCGGAACAATCACCAGAAGTGATGAGTTATCAGTGGGCGCTGGGAGTAGGTGTCCAACCACGATTGCGCCAAGGGCTAGAACAACAGGGATGAAGAAGACCACGAGCAAGGATGCGCGGGCTCGCCGATCACGCACCATTGACCAGCGCAAGGCAATCAGGGCCCGAACTTGACCTGCGATCACGAAAGCAACGTCCGATACACCTGTTCCCCATCAAGGCCAGCCAGGTCCGCAGCTGGTCCATCAGAGGTGATCTGCCCGCGCGCGAGAACCAACGCCCGCGAGCAAGCAGCAACAGCCAAGGGCAACAGGTGAGTGGAGACCACCACCGTGCTGCCGGCAGCTTCCATCTCTTGGATCACACTCATCGTGGCATCAACCCCCAAGGGATCCACGCCGTCGAAGGGCTCATCTAGGAGTAGCACGGCTGGTTCGTGCAAAGCAGCTAAGACAACCGCAGATCTACGACTCATACCGTGGGAGTACTCAGCTGTGATGCGATCAGCCGCACCGGTTAGGTCAAAGCTATGTAACAAATCCTTAGCGCGATTTCGCCACGAAGGGTCAAGACCGCGTATGGTTGCGGAGAGTTCAAGGTGCTCCCACAAACTCGCGCGCGGGATGAGTCCGCCAACGTCAGGGCAGTAACCGACTTCAAATCGCGCGGCGGTGGGATCTTTGACCACATTGATTCCATTGAGGAAGATCTCGCCCGATGTAGGTGGCAAGACTCCGCTGAGTACCCGAAGCGTTGTGGACTTGCCAGCACCGTTGCGACCAATCAACGCAACCGAACTGCCTTTTTTAATAGTTAAGGACAGGTGGTTTAGCGCAATGGTTCGCCCAAACGAAATGGTGAGATCCGAAACTTCAATTCCGTTCACTGATACATACCTTCAACCTGGGCGGCAAAGTCATCCAGAACCAAGTGGCGTTTAACACTTAATTTCGGTGTCAGGTACCCATTTTCTTCAGTGAACTCACTGGGCAATATCTCAAAGGCTCGGATGGCTTCTGCCGTTGAGACAGTCTTATTGGCTTGGTCGACGCTTTTTTGTATTTGTGCGCGGATGCCTGGATCATGAATAAGTTCCTCAGGCGAAAGGAGTTCTCGATCTTGGGCTGTGAGCCAGTTCCCCAACTCATCGGGATCAATGGTCACCAGGGCGGCAACGTAAGAGCGGTTATCTCCGATGACCACGGCATGACTGACCAGCGGATTACTTGTCAAAATCGTCTCCAGTGGTGCTGGGGCAACATTCTTACCGCCCGCCGTAACGATGATTTCCTTTTTGCGTCCGGTGATGCGCAAATATCCATCGTCAAGGACACCAATATCACCGGTGCGGTACCAACCATCATTAAATGCTTCAGCGGTGCTGACCGGATCGTTGTGGTAGGCGAGGAAAATATTTGGCCCACGCAGTAGCACTTCGCCATCATCGGCGATCCGCACCGAGCAACCTGGCAGCGGCATACCAACAGAACCAATGTCAATGTTTGAGGGAGTATTCACCGTGGCTGGAGCGGTGGTTTCGGTTAAGCCGTAGCCTTCCAAAATCGTCACGCCAATTCCGCGGAAGAAGTGCCCTAGTCGCTCACCCAGTGGCGCACCGCCGGAAACCGCCCATTGGACGTGGCCACCGGTTGCTTTGCGCAACTTTTCGTACACAAGTTTGTCAAAGACCGCGTGCTGAGCTTTTACGCTGATCGGGATTCGACCAGCCGCCATACCCTTGCTGTAAGCGATTGCGATGTTGGTAGCTCGTTCAAAGATCGCACCTTTGCCATCGGCAGTGGCCCTTTGCTGTGCGGTGATGAAGATCTTTTCGAACACCCGCGGCACTGCCAGCAAAAATGTGGGCTGGAAGGACTGCAACTTGCCCGAAAGATCGGTGATGGTGGCGGTGTGTGCCAACTTCACATTTGCGGTAACACAAAGCACCTCAATTAAGCGGGCAAAAACGTGCGCCAGCGGCAAGAACAGCAGGGTGGATGCCCCGGGAACGCCCACCACATCGGGAAGTGCTGCGGCAGTGTTCTTGGCGCAGGCCAGAAAATTCTCGTGCGTTAGCTCACAACCCTTGGGCCGACCGGTGGTCCCTGAGGTGTAGATGATGGTGGCTAAGGATTGGGCACCCAAGGTTGCCCGCCGAGCAATTAATTCCTCATCCAAGATTTCATCGCCGCCAGCCGCGATAGTGGTCAGGTCATCGTCGGTGATGCACCACAGTTGCGTGACATGATCGAGCGCACTTCGTGCCTGCTCAACCGTTTTGACATTGCGAGGAGTTTCCGCAATACAGGCAACGGCTGCTGAATCACGAAGGATCCATTCCACTTGCTCGGCTGAGGATGAATCGTAAATGGGAACCGGCACAGCACCTGCGGTCCACAGCGCGAAGTCGATCAAAGTCCATTCGTAGCGAGTACGCGACATGATGCCGACGCAATCGCCTGCGTGAATTCCCTGCGCGATGAATCCTTTTGCCAAAGCGTTGACCTGGTCCAGAAATTCCTGATTAGTGATGTCAATCCAGGTAGATCCATCACGGCGGGCATATCCAATGCGATCAGGGAAGCGTTGCGCGTTGTCCACCAGCAGGTCGGGCAGCGCCGCTTTGGCTTCGATGATTTCTAAGGCTGGAGCGCTTATTTCGTCAGGCACACGGCGACGCTACCTGCCCAAGCGTGGTTTGGGTGCCTTGCGTGCCTAAATTCTTCAATCAAGGAATCCCTTGGACCTGCCGATATCTGTGCTGTGAACAAGTGTCCGGCCTGCGCTGCCACGCTGGCGCCACAAGCACAGTGGTGCTCGCTGTGCCATTTGACTTTGGTGCAAACCCAAACACAAACCCAGCCCCCGGCTGAGCTGGAACCCACCATTCCGGTCGCACCTGAGAGATTTGAGGCCATCGGGCAAGCAGTGCCTGACGCGGGTTTGGAAGTGCCAGCACCAGGTCAAGGTGAAGCTGCGCAGACAATAACCATTGATGTGAGCATGCTCGCCTCCGAGAATGCCCTGCCTGCGGGTTTGGGTGGCTTGGCGAACAAGGTGCAATCAAATGGCGGCAAAGCTGCCGTGATGGCTGGCGGAATGGTCTTGGTCAGCGTTGCCCTCTTCGCCGTTATGTGCATCGTCGGTGTATTCCTGCGCTAACGCGTAGTGTGGTCAGGTGCGAGTCCACGTAGTCAGCGATGTTCATGGTGCAAGTGATGCGCTCGCGCGTGCAGGTGAGGGATCTGACCTTTTTATTTGCTTAGGTGACTTGGTTCTCTTCATCGACTACGAAGACATGTCGCGAGGAATCTTTTCTCAACTCTTCGGTCCGCAAAACTGCGCAAAGTTCGTCGAGCTGCGCACTCAGGGGCTCTACCAGCAAGCACGCGAATTTGGGAACTCCCTGTGGGAGCAGCGCGGAGGCGATCGCCGAAGCCAATTGGACGATGAAGTGCGTAAGCAATACGCCGAACTCTTTGCCGCCATGCCCGATCCGGCCTTGCTGACCTACGGCAACGTTGACCTGCCCAGCATGTGGCCAGAGTTTGTTCGCCCTGGCCATCAGATCCTTGATGGTGAAGTGGTGGACGTGGGTGGGATTCGTTTCGGCTTCGTCGGCGGCGGTCTGCGAACTCCCATGCGCACACCCTTTGAAATCACCGATGAGCAGTACGCCGCAAAAGTTGAAGCGCTAGGTCAGGTTGATGTCCTGTGCGCTCACATCCCTCCGGCGTTACCTGAGCTGACCTACGACACAGTTGCTCGCAGATTTGAACGCGGAAGTTCAGCGCTGCTTGAAGCAATTGTGAAAACCCAGCCTTCGATTGCCCTTTTTGGTCACGTTCATCAGCCGCTGGCTAAGCGCACTCGCATCGGAAAGACCGAATGCATGAACGTGGGTCACTTTAGAAGCCGTCAAACCCCGTTTGTGTTGGAGCTCTAGGTGCTCAACGTCGGCGTCGACATTGGCGGGACTAAAACAGTAGTCGGCTTGGTGGCCGATGACGGCACAATCGTTGCTTCACACAAGGTGGCCACTCCAACCCACGATGGTGCGCTCATCGTTGAAGCCACCGTGGGCGCAATTGAGCGCGTTATGGGGCAAGAACGGCCGTTGGCTATTGGCATTGGGGTTGCAGGCCTTGTTGATCGCTCGGGCGCGGAGGTGTTGTTTGCACCGCATTTAGATTTTGCAAATTTTCCACTAGCCCAGGTGGTGCAGCAGCGCACCGGCCTGGACTGTGTTTTAGAAAACGATGCCACCGCTACTGCGTGGGCCGAATATCGCTTCGGTGCAGGCCGTGATTGCCGATCCATTGTCGCTGTCACGGTTGGCACTGGACTCGGTGGCGGAATCATCCTCAATGGCGAACTCATCCGGGGGGCTAACGGCACGGCCGGCGAGATCGGCCACATTCCCTGGGTTCGAGATGGATTGCCTTGTGCATGTGGGTCTTTGGGCTGTTTGGAGCAATACGTCAGTGGAACTTCCTTAACCAGGAAAGCAAGAACCCTCGTCGATGAGCAGCGATCGACCTATCTACACAAGGCATGTGAGGGTAACTCGCAACAACTCACCGGTGCCATGGTTACTGACGGTGCGCGCGCAGGTGATGCGCAATGTCTTGGCTTACTTAATGAACTAGGGCACGAATTGGGTGCTGGGCTAAGTGCGATGGTTGCCACCGTGGACCCGGACATCGTGGTTATTGGTGGTGGCGTCTCATCAGCAGGAGAGTTACTACTTCAACCAGCCCGTGAGGCTTTTGCAGCACGTGTGATCGGTGCGCACTATCGCGAACTTCCACCGATTGTTTTGGCTGAATGCGGTGAGGATGCGGCCATGATTGGCGCCGCCGATCTAGCCCGCGGGCTGACTCGTTAGAGAACAGCCCCATCGTCGCCGCGATCGTCAATGCTTGGTCCGTTATCCATTCGAGCAATAAGGGTGACACCGCCGCCGATAAAGAGGGAGACCGCCACGAGGGCATTGAATCCGCCCACATCCCAGCGCAAAACAGTTCCCAGCAGCAGATACAACGGTCCGATAGCCAGCGCTGCCCAGGCAAATCGAGTAACAGGGTCGCCACTAGGAATCGGTGGTGGCTCAGGCGGGATGAAATGGTCAGTGGGGTCTTCGGAAAATTCCTCCGGCACGCGTACATCGCCCCAAGCATCTGCATCTTCCGACGAAATGTTGTCATCCCTCTCGTCTAGGACCTCGAGTGATTGACCCACGCCTTCGTTGGTCAAGCCAGAAACGATGGTGTTCCACGATTGCTCATCACTAGTGCGCTGAGTGGCTGCAAACTCGGCACGAAGCTCGGGTAATAAGACGGCGAGTACTTCACGTGCTTGCGAGCGAAATTTCCGATCCACCATGACGCGATCAGATGGTCCACTTGCACGGGGAGTGCCAAGGTATGACGACTCTGGTGAGGTAAACGGTTCGGCGTAGGCCGCGATGCCTTTTTCAGCCAGCGCGGAAAGGATGTGGTCGGTGAAAGGTGCCTCAACGTCGGCAAGCAACATCCAGTCATCAGCCGAGAGGCCGTTATCGATCTGACCAGACATTTGCGCTACTTCCAGTTGTGCTGTGACCGCTAGTGACCTAATCGTGGCACGATGGTGACATCATTGCCCCCACTGAGGGCAAATCAGAGGTCTAAGTCTTAGGCTCAATGGGAAAACAGTTACGGAAGGGATGGGAATGCTCTACGGCTTTATGAAGAACGTCGTTGCCGGTCCCGCTCTCCGTTTGACCTTCCATCCTTGGATCGAAGGCGTTGAGAACATCCCGGTAGATGGGCCGGTCATTTTGGCCAGCAATCACATGTCCTTTTCTGATTCGATTTTCTTGCCCATTTCTATTAGTCGCCGGATCACCTTTCTGGCTAAGAGTGAATACTTCACCACCCCTGGCGTGAAGGGTCGATTAACTGCTGCGTTTTTCAAAGCAGTGGGGCAAGTCCCAGTTGATCGCACCGGTGGCCGCTCCGCCGATGATGCAATTAGGACCGGTGTCGAGGTTTTGAAAACTGGTGCGGTCTTAGGGATCTATCCCGAAGGCACGCGTTCACCCGATGGTCGGCTCTATCGCGGTCGGGTCGGTGTTGCCCGGATGGCGTTAGAAGCTGGTGCGCCAGTTGTTCCGGTTGCAATGATTGGGACTGACAAGGTTCAGCCGCCCGGACAAGTGCGACCCAACCTTGGACGAGTGGGAATACGCATTGGTAAGCCGATGGACTTTTCACGCTACGCAGGAATGGAAAATGATCGCTTAGTCCTGCGGGCTATCACGGACGAGATCATGTACGCGATTTTGGACATGTCCGAGCAAGAGTATGTGGACATTTACGCGTCCACACAAAAGTCGCGGTTAGCCAAACAGGCTCGCGAGGCAGCTCCGATGGCTTCACAGGTCGCAGATACCGATGAAAGCGAAGACGATTCGAGTGCAGCCCTCTAGGCTGAACTCATGCACATCGCAGTACTCACTGGTGGGGGAGATTGCCCCGGCCTAAACGCTGTTCTTCGCGGCTTTGTCCGCAAAGCCACCCGCAACGGACACACAGTGTGTGGAATTCGCGATGGGTGGAAAGGTGCTATTGCCGGCAACGTGGTTGAAATCGGGGTTGAGCAAGTACGCGGAATCGTTCAACGTGGCGGAACGATCTTGGGAAGCGCTGGAGTCTCACCTGAAGTAGTAAAAAATAATCGCGATCGGATCTTGGCGGTACTGGCCGAGAACAACGTTGATGCGTTGGTGGTTATTGGTGGCGAGGGAACGCTCGGCGGGGCGCAGATCTTGTATGAAACCGGCTTCAAAGTCGTCGGTGTTCCTAAAACTATCGACAATGACCTCAGCGGCACGGACTTCACGTTCGGTTTCGATACCGCGGTCAATGTTGCGATGGAAGCCATTGACCGCCTGCATACCACTGCTGAAAGTCATCACCGCACTCTTGTTGTTGAAGTGATGGGTCGTAACACCGGATGGATTGCACTTCATGCCGGCGTTGCTGGCGGCGCCAACGGAATTTTGATCCCGGAGCGCCCCTTTGACCTAGCTGAAGTTCACGGGTGGGTACAAAGTCGATTCGCCACCTCCTATGCGCCGGTGATTGTGGTGGCTGAGCGCGCCGTCCCGGCCGATCCTGACCTGCTCGAGCAATACGGAACCCACGATGAATTTGGCAGCCGCTACATACCCAACATCGGCCAGTGGCTGACGGCGGTGTTGCAAGAACAAACTGGACATGATGCGCGAAACACGGTTCTGGGTCACGTGCAGCGCGGCGGCACGCCAACAGCCTTTGACCGCGAGCTTGCGACCCGATTTGGATTGGCCGCTGTTGATGTCATTGATGATGGAGCCTGGGGGCAGATGGTGGCCCTTCGCTCCACGCAGATCGTGCGGGTGCCGATTACTGATGCAGTGGGCGCACTGAAGACAGTCCCGCTTGAGCGCTACGACGAAGTTTCGCTTCTGTTCGGCTAGGAGTTAATCGCCGGTTGAGCAGGCTTCGCGAACACAGGGAGCGGGTTAGTGTTCGCTCCGCCCACTCAACCGGCCTTTGTGCGTCTTACCCAAATGGGGCGGGAGTGTTGGTGTGCGTGTCGCGGGGGTGGGCAGGCGGTACTCTGATGGCGTGAATCTTCCCCTAATTGATCTGACGGGCCGTCCTGCTGTGCAACAGCCGACGTGGCCAGACCCGCTCGCCCTTGAAGGTGCGCGCCAAGCATTGGCTGCCTTACCACCTTTGGTCTTTGCTGGCGAATGTGACGAATTGACCAATCGAATGGCAGCTGCTTCACGCGGGGAAGCTTTCGTTCTCCAAGGTGGCGACTGCGCTGAGGTGTTTGCTGAAACCAACGCGGATGCTATTCGGGCCAAAATTAAGACGCTTTTACAGATGGCCGTGGTGCTTACCTACGGTGCGCAGTTGCCAGTGGTCAAGGTTGGCCGCATGGCCGGGCAATTTGGCAAGCCGCGCAGCAGTGGCGATGAGGTACGTGACGGTGTGAGTTTGCCGTCCTACCGTGGCGATGCAGTCAACGGTTTGGAATTCACCGAAGCTGCCCGCATTCCCAATCCAGAGCGCTTGGTTGAGGCTTACCATCGCGCTTCAGCAACGTTGAACTTGATGCGCGCCTTCACTCAAGGTGGTTACGCCGACCTGCGTCAGGTGCATGAGTGGAATAAAGACTTCGTCCGCGAAAGTGCTGCCGGTGAGCGCTACGAACAAATTGCCGAAGACATTGAAAAGGCGCTGGCCTTCATGCGTGCCTGCGGTATTGATGGGGAAGCGTTTCGTCGCGTTGAGTTCTACTCCGGTCACGAAGCATTGTTGTTGGACTACGAACTGCCTTTAACTCGTATTGATTCACGCACTGAACGCCTTTACGACGTTTCAGCCCACTTCCTCTGGGTCGGTGAGCGCACCCGTCAACTTGATGGTGCTCACGTGGAGTTCGCGTCCAAGATCCATAACCCCATTGGGGTGAAGTTGGGTCCGACCACCACTGCTGACCAGGCAGTCGAACTCGTTGAGCGCCTTGACCCCAATGGTGTTGCAGGTCGTTTGAGTTTGATCACTCGTATGGGTGCCGGCAAGGTGCGCGATCTGCTTCCGGCTTTGGTGGAAAAAGTTGCCACCACCGGTCATGACGTGGTGTGGATTTGTGACCCGATGCACGGGAACACCATTGAAGCCGCCGGTGGCCAAAAGACCCGACGCTTCGATGATGTGGTCGATGAGGTGCGCGGCTACTTTGAAGTTCATCGCGGTTTGGGTTCACACCCGGGTGGAATGCACATCGAACTCACTGGTGATGACGTCACCGAGTGCACCGGTGGCGCTGAGGGCTTGAAAGATCACGATCTGGGTTCGCGTTACGAGACCGCGTGCGATCCTCGATTGAATCGTCAGCAGGCGCTGGAACTGTCCTTCCTTGCAGCTGAAATGCTCGCGCCAGTTTCTTAAATCCGGCTACATCTCGAGGCGTTGTATAGCGGCGTCTTCGGCATGACGTGGACCAAGTTCGACCAAGTACATGGCTGCCAAGATGGACAGTGCACCGAGCCCAATGCGTAGCGTGAGCGCTTCGTTGATGAAGATGACGGCAAATGCGGTGGCAAATACCGGTTCCATCGTCATGACCACAGCGGCTCTGGTTGGGCTGATCACCGACTGTGCCCAGGTTTGAACGAAGAAGGCAATCGCAGTGGCAAAGATGGATAGGAAGATCACGGCCAGCCAGTTGGCCCGGGTGTGCGGAAGAGTGAATCCGTTCACGCTCCCCAAAACTGTGCAAAAGATGCTCACTGTTGCCAACTGAACGACAGCAAGGCCGTAGGCGCTAGTTCGTGTTGAGTATCGACCAAGATTGACAATGTGCAGGGCAAAGGCGAAGGCCCCAAAAAGAGTGAGGAGCTCTCCAATTCCAAGGGACCAGCCGCGCAAGGTTAAAAATGCGAGTCCGACCACGGCCAGTCCAACGCCAAGCCAGGTCAGCGGATCAATGGCTTTGCGCATCAAAAACCACGCGACGATCGGAGTAAAGACAACGAACAGCCCGGTGACAAATGCAGACACCGTTGCCGAGGTTCGCTCTAGGCCGGTGGTTTGAAGTACATAACCAGCGGTCAGGATCAATCCAAGAATCAGACCACGGACTTGTTCTTGCCGACTGAGCTGTGTAACCGCGCGTGGACGCAGCACAAACATGATCAGGGCTGCAATGCCAAAGCGAAGCCCAAGAAAATCAAGTACGGGCACATCGCGAACAACCCGTTGCACGAGAACAAAGGTTGAACCCCACGCGAGGGTGATCCCAAGCAATGCGCCTTGGGCGCGCAGACCAGCAACCCGAATTCCCTGCTCAGACATTAGAAAACGTCTAGAACAATCGTTGAGCCCTTGGGTTGGCGAGTGCTAGCGCCGGGGGATTGTTGCACAACGACGTTGGCGCCACCGGGAATATTTGTGCGCACCCGAACCGCAAAGCCGGCCGCTTCCAAGGTGGCAGTTGCTTGGGTCAAAGTCTTACTGATCACGTTGGGAACTTGCACCAGCGGCGGTCCATTAGAGACCACCAGGGCCACCGAACTATCTCGAGCCGCTGTCCCGCTAGCCGGTGATTGACTGATCACCAGGCCCTTAGCGATGGTTTCGTTGTATTCAACTTTGATCGAAGACTTGAAGCCTGCTTTAGTCAAGGCCGCTTGTGCATTAGCCGATGTCTGCCCAACCACACTGGGTACCGGAAGAATTTCCGGTCCCTTCGAGATGACCAGGTTGACTTTGGTATTTCGTTTGACCTTGGTGCCAGCCTTGGGAGTACTGGTTGCAACTAGGCCCTTACCCACAGTGCTACTGAAGTTTTCGGTTGATGTACCCACGACCAAGTTCAACCCGGTAATTGCCGCTTGTGCATCGGCAACAGTTTGTCCGGCAAGGTTGGGGATCGTGTAGCGCTCCGGACCTTTGGAAACCGTCAAGGTGACCGTTGATTTCTCGCCAGCCTTGGTTTGTTCAGCGGGGTTGCTGGAGATGACTTTTCCTACCGGCACAGTTTCGCTGAAGGCTTCGTCGCTGTAGGCGACTTTGAACAGCGCCTTAGTCAACGCCGACTTGGCTTGAAGTGAGGTAAGCCCTGAAACCTTTGGCACCAAGACCTGTGGGGTGCGAGCAATGGCCCAAGCCCCAACGCCAGCAAGGGCTGCGATAGCGATCACGGCGATAAAAGCCAGCAATCCCTTGCGCGAGCCCTTGGCGCGCTTTGGTGATGTTTCAACAGGTTGTTCCAAAATTCCGGTGGGGTAGTACTCAACAGGTGCGGGGCTTTGTTGCTGTGGAGTCGATGTCAGCGGGTCATCGCTGGAGACGATCAAGGTGTCGTTGAAGGCAGGTGCGATCCCGGCAATGCGTGCAACGGCCGGCAATCCAAGTCGTTGCCGGGTGGCCCGAACCGCAGCCAAGAACCCTTGAGCATCACGGTAGCGAAGTGCAGGATCTCGATTAGTAGCTCCAGCAACGAGCGCATCCATAGCTGCTGGTGAACCGGGAACCGATTGCGAGGGTGGTGGAATGTCTTCATTGACGTGACGCACCGCAACGATTGCTGGAGTATCTCCGTCGTAGGGCGGACGGGAAGTGAGCAATTCAAAAAGTAGAACGCCGGCACTGTAAACATCGCTGCGTTCATTTCCGGTGCCACCTTGAACCTGTTCCGGAGCTAGGTAGGCAACCGTTCCAATCACCACGCCACCGGTGGCTTGGGTTGCACCTGAGAGCGCACGAGCCAGACCAAAGTCAGCGACTTTGATACGACCATCATCGGTAATCAAAATATTTTCAGGTTTGACGTCGCGGTGAACCAGTCCTGCACTGTGAGCGGCCGCCAACGCCTCAAGGACGGGTTCAAGAACATCGAGTGCTTCATTGACCGATAAGCGCCCGCGGGAGCGAAGTAATTCGCGCAAGGTGGAACCGGTGACAAACTCCATGACCAGGTAGATCTCGCCGGCATCGGTACCTTGGTCGTGGACGGCGACAATGTTGGGATGAGATAGTCCTGCGGCCAAACGCGCTTCGCGAACAAAACTTTCTACGAAGACCGGATCGCTGGCCATCCCGGTGTGCATGACCTTCAAGGCGACTCTGCGTTCTAAGCGAGTGTCGGTGCCCTCATAGACCACGGCCATCCCGCCACCGGCCACCCGAGTACCGACCAGGTAGCGCTCATTGAGCACAGTGCCGGTCAGGCCTGAGTTGGCATCGGAGTCCACGGCTTGAGTGTATGGAGAAATTGCGGCTGTTTAGGCCTGCGACACAGGCGGGCAGGCGGCAGTAGGGAAGGCCTGGCTCTAGGGTCAGCGAGTGGAGAAATTTGCCTACCTCGCGGTGATGGGCTTTGCCGTGGTCGGATCTATTTGGCTGGAGTTCTTCCTTCGCACCAATGTGCTGCGTCGAACGCGTCGGTTAATCCTCAGCATCGCCCCCGTGTTTGTCGTTTTTGTCATCTGGGATGTGTACGCAATTTCTCGCAGCCATTGGACCTTTGACCCGCAGCGCACCACCGGAGTGCTGTTGCCTGGTCGGCTGCCGATTGAAGAGCTCGTGTTCTTTCTTGTTATTCCGTTGGCCTCAATCTTGACCCTTGAAGCAGTGCGCGCCGTCAAGGGTTGGGACGTAGGTGAAGGTCAATGACCTACACCCAAATCGCGATCTCGATGGTCATCCTCACAGTCATTTTCGACCTGTGGGTATTGCGAACGCGGTTGCTTACCCGCAAGGCATTTTGGACCGCTTATGCCATTGTGATTTTCTTTCAATTGCTCACTAATGGCATTTTGACCGGTTTTAACATTGTGCGCTACAACGGCGATGTCATCATCGGCTCGTCAACACCGGTTTTACTTGGCGATGGCCGGCTGTTCTTTGCCCCGATAGAAGATGTGCTGTTCGGATTTGCTCTAGTGGTCCAAACCATGGCGTGGTGGGTCTTTTGGGGTCGGCGCGGTCTGCAGGTTGAACCTAAAGCCGGTCCAGTGCGGCTGTGGTTCGGTGTTAAAAAATCTGACGAGCTCTAATTAGGCCCGTGGTCGCGCGGCAACAGCCTTAGCCCATGCCGGACCGGCCACGCCAATGCGTCGATACAGCGGAACCTTGGCGCGCTTAGTAAAGATTTCGTAGTTGTTGCGTTCCACCTCATTGACGATGCCGCAATACAAAATCCGAGCCGCATTAATACATGGCTGCGACCAAGGCGCTAGTAAAGCGATGCCCGGCTTGGAGGATTCTTCTAAATCTCGTACGCGTTGGATTTGAAACTTCAAAGCGTTAACGATGTTCTCGGTAAGAACGCGCTTTTCTAAATCTGCGCGAGAGACCCCGAAGCGATCTAGTTCTTCCAAGGGCAGATACACCCGCCCGCGGTCAAGATCTTCGTTGACATCGCGAATGAAATTAGCCAATTGGAAGGCGATGCCTAGGTCCTTGGCTGGTTCGTATGCGCCCTCGTTCAGGGGTTGCAGAATGGGAACCATCTGCAAGCCGATGACAGCTGCTGATCCGTAGACGTATTCGTACAAGTCGTCAAAGGTTTGATACTGCGTAACGGTTAAGTCCATCCGCATGGAGTGTAAGAAAGCCTCAAAGTGTTCTAACGGAATTTCCCAGCGCAAAACAGTGTCAACCACTGCTCGGGCGATCGGGTCTTGGCTTTTGCCCTTCTTGACGTCGTCGAGAAAAGCCTGACCCCAGCGACCCAACTCATCGGCCTTTTCTTGTTCGGTCAGGGTGGAGGACAAGTCGTCAACGATTTCATCGGCGTAGCGGGCAAAGCCGTAGAGGGCGTGAACGTAGGGGCGTCGATTGGGTGGCAGGAGCAAGGTTGCTAAGTAATACGTCTTGCCGTATTCGGCGTTAAGTACTCGGCAGCGTTCGTAGGAATCGCGAAGAAGTGGATCGGTGATGCCGGCGGCATCAAGGTCACGTGCGCTCACGAGGGGCTATCTTGCCAGTGACCTGGTCAGAAAGTGGTTCAACGACAACTTCGCTGTGGTGTGTGGGCGAACTTTGGTGTGGGATCGCTGGAAAGTGGTGGGCTTTAGCCCAGCGATCCTTACCTTCGAGAAGTTCAGTTCGGGTGCTGCGTGAACTCATAATGCCAAGGATCGCAGCGCTAATGGCCAAGATTGCCGAGACCGGATCAGAGACTTGCAAGACATCAGCACTTGTTGCACTGCTTTGTGTCAAGCCGTGGATGACAAGTCCAGCTGTAGCGGCAACCACGTAGGGAAGTTCTTTGCGAGTAAAGCCTGCGGCAGCTAAAATGACCAGACCCCACAGCAGGTACCACGGTTGAATCACTGGGCCGAAGACTGCAAGGAAGAGCAGAACTAAACCGGCCGCACGGATTGCAGTTTTTGAATCAGGCTTGATCAGTAGCTTGGTTGCATAAGCCAACACGGCAAGTGTGGCAAGGGCTCTGAAGACAACCAAGATTGAATCGGTGTGCTGGCCAAATCCGGCGGCATTGATGATCCAACCCAAGGCAACTCCGGAGGATGTCACCGGAGAAATCCATGAGCGCACTTGTCCGGGCGTTCCCAGTGCATGAATCCAGCCGAAGTTCACACCCGCTAGAACATTGACCGCTAGGAACACTCCGACGGTGATGGCCACGGCAATGAGCCAGCACTTCATTCGAACGGCAAGTGCGGAGTCTTTTCCAGCCCAAATCAATCCAACAAAACCCAGCCCAACCAGCGCTGGAATCTTGATGCAACCACCCAGGGCGATCAAGATGATGCCGATATATGGCTTGTTATCGAGTGCAAAGGCAAGCCCGGCGAGCAAGAGTCCCACCATGAGCGCGTCATTGTGCGATCCAGAGACAAAGTGCATGAACACCAGCGGATTAAGCAGTCCCACCCACACGGCAGTCACGGCATTGACCCCGCAGCGTTGCGCAACCACGGGCAAATACTTTGCAATCAGCCACACACCCACTAGCGCACTAGCGCGCAGGAGCAATGACGCTAGGTAGATGTTGTTACCGGTGATCGTGACGACAATTTTTGCGATCAGCAAGAAGAGCGGGCCATACGGCGCGGGGGTATCGAGCCACCAAGGACTGACTGCTTCTAAGAAAGGACCCGGTATCGCAGAGGGGGCCATCGTGTACGGGTCAAGGCCGAGGTGAAGCAAATTGCCCTGAGCGACGTAACTGTAAACATCTTGGCTAAACAGTGGTGGAACCAAAACCAGTGGGGCCGCCCAGGCAACGAACATTTTATTAAGACGCTTTGTGCTGGTGATCCGCCCAGAGCGCACGTCACCGCCAATGAGCAACCACGCTCGCAACAACAAGATTGCGCCAACGACTACGGCCACCTTTGAAAGGATTGCCCCGGCCGTGGTGGTGCGAAGCAGCTCAATGATGGGCCAGCTCGAGAGCGCGGCACGCTGCGGCAAGTAGCCCACACCCAAAGCCCCGATCGCCATGATCGTGGTTCCAACAAGCCCGATCAGCCCATGCTGGGAGGCAAGGACTGAAGTGGGGGCAGGTGTGCGCGGTTGTTGCGGCACAACAGGGGTGTTTGGCATTGTTTAAAGGGTACCGGTTGGCGCTAGGGCCAAAGGGGTGTGCGGGAGAAATTACATCCAGGCGCGGGAATGGTAGGCGTGATCTGGCCCAGTGATGCGCTCAGCGGCTAGCCGACCCGAGACCAAGACCATGGGAACTCCCACTCCCGGTTGGGTGCCTGATCCGGCGAAGACGACGTTTTCACCCCAGATATTGCGGGGCCTAAAGGGCCCAGTTTGGAAGAACGAGTGCGCAGCGGCGAAGGGCGTGCCACGTTCCATGCCGCGCTCTTGCCAATCCAACGGAGTTGTCAGATGCTCAAGTTCGATGGCATCGGAGAATCCGGTGTAACCACGTTCCTCCAAAACCTTGATCACTTCATCGCGATAAGGCTCTTTCATGTAGTCCCAGTCGATGTCAGCATCCAGATTCGGAGTGGGGAAAAGTACGTAATAGATCTGCTTACCATCGGGTGCCATTCCTGGATCAGTACGCGTGGGGTTAGTGACCAAAATTGATGGATCGCTCATGAGTTTCTTATCGTCAATGAGGTCTTTGAAAACTCCATCCCAGGATTTTCCAAAGTGAATGTTGTGGTGCGCGATCTGCGAATAGCTCTGCGTTGAGCCAGCTAGGAGCAGGAAGCAAGAGGGGGAGTAGTTCAAGCGCTTAACATCCCACGGCTCCCGACCCAAAAGATCTCGCCAAGCCACCGGAAGGTCAGGGTTGAGGATGACTGCATCGCACGCAATGCGCTCACCATCGGTGGTGTGAACCGCCACCGCGCGCTTGCCCTCCAATTCAACCTTATTTACTTCAGTGGAGTAGCGAAATTCCACACCATGTTTGGTGGCCGCACCAGCAAGTGCCCGCGGAACCGCATGCATTCCACCCTTGGGCATGAAAACACCTGCAACGCTGTCCATGTAAGCAATAACCGCATAAATAGCGAGCGCATCTTGCGGCGCCAGACCGGCATACATGGATTGAAACGAGAAGATGCGTTGTGTTCGTGGATCTTGCAGGTATTGCTCAACCTTGGGTGAGAGTTTTCTAAAACCACCGATGCCAGCCAAGCGAGCCAAGTTTGGTGTCATCAGGTCCAGCGGTGAGCCGATGTTACGATCAATAAAGTCGCGCATCTCGTATTTGTAGAGATCTGTAACAAAATCGACGTAGCGCAGGTATCCAGCTGCTTCATCCGGGCCGATGACTTCTTCAATTTCTTGTGCCATCCGCGCTGGGTCAGCGTGAACGTCAAGGCGAGAGCCGTCGGCGTAGTACGAGCGGTAGAGCGGCTCAATAGGAAGCAGTTCGAGCCAGTCGTCCATTGATTCGCCCACACAGTCCAGCGCATCAGCGATCAAGTCGGGCATCGTCAACACAGTCGGACCGGTGTCAAAGCTGTAGCCAGAATCCTCAAGGAGCCCGTTGCGTCCACCAGGAACTGATTCCCGCTCGATCACGGTGACTTTGCGACCAGCACCAGCTAGTCGAAGTGCGGCTGACAACCCACCAAGACCAGCACCAACGATGACAACGTGATCGCTCGGCCCGGTGGTTGTGCGCATGTGCTTAACCCTAAGGCGAATCGCAGACTTGTGCCGTGCGGGAGTGCTCTAGTTCTTTAGAGGGCGCGAGCGGTAGCAGCCACGATGAGTCCATCGAGCACCTCGCGCGCTGGGTTACTCACGTCGGTGATGGCATCGTGGGCTTGTTGGGTCAGTTCACTAATCCTGGACTCAACTGCTGCCAGCGCGCCGGTCTCAGTCAAGATGGCGCGCAGTAATTCGACACCCTCGGTGTCAAGGTGCGGATCACCCAGGTGACGCCGAACCTTGCTGGCCTGTGCCGGTGAGGCATTTTCTAGCGCCTTTGCAATTAATACTGTGCGCTTTCCTTCACGAAGGTCATCGCCGGCCGGCTTTCCTGTTTCGGAAGGGTCGCCAAAGACTCCAAGGACGTCATCGCGTAGTTGGAATGCCTCACCAAGTGGAAGTCCGTAGTTGGTGAAGGTGGTCAAGAGCTCGGCTGAGCCGCCAGCAAGGATGACACCCAGGTGTAATGGTCGCTCGATGGTGTATTTCGCGCTCTTGAAACGAATCACGCGTTCGGCGCGCTCAATCGAACCGCCACCGCGAGCTTGTTCAAGCAGGTCAAGGTATTGACCGGCCATGAGTTCGGTGCGCATTTCGTCATAGAGCGGTTTGGCGGCCATCAATCGATCCACCGGCAAACCACTGGACATCAGCAGTTCATCAGCCCAGGACAAACACAAATCGCCGAGCAAGATGGCCGCACCGATTCCAAAATCTTCCGGCGATCCCAGCCATTGATTCCCGCGGTGCAGGGCAGCAAAGCGACGGTGCGCTGCAGGTAACCCACGACGAGTATCTGACCCATCCATCACGTCATCGTGAACAAGTGCGCACGCCTGCAGAAGTTCAAGGGCGGTGGCTGCCTTGACTGCGTTTTCTGTGTCAGCACCACCAGCTGCTCGCCAACCCCAGTAACAAAATGCTGGCCGCAAACGCTTGCCGCCATTCATCAAGTCAGTCAGCGCTTCTGTGAAAACGTCCAAATCCTCACCAACGCCATCAAGGCGCGGAACTTGAATGGCAATGAAGTCATCAAGGTGTTTGCGAACGCGAACACGCAGGTCTTCTGCATCCAGTGGTGAGGTGGAACTCATGGAGCAAAGATAGTGCCTATGAAGTGATTGGGTGGGTAAGTGTGCATTTTCGGCGGCGTGCCAACAACTGACCCACGCGCGCACGCCTCTAGGTTTGATCTATGTCCGATGCGAGCGTGGGAATTGTTGAGCAAGCCCTGAGCAACGGTCGAGCAAGCATTTCCTTTGAGTTGTTTCCGCCGAAGACTGCACAGGGCGAGAAGAATTTGTGGGAAGCCCTTCACGAACTTGATGCGCTGACCCCCACCTTTGTCTCGGTGACCTATGGGGCTGGTGGCACAACCCGTGACTTAACGGTGCGGATCACCGAACGCATTGCTTCACAAACATCGCTCTCGCCGGTGGGGCACTTGACCTGCGTGGGCGCAACCCGTGACCAAGTCCAGGGCGTCATTGAGCAATATCGCGCGGCCGGAGTGCGAACTGTCCTTGCCTTGCGCGGAGACCCGCCTGGTGGTTTGGGAACGCCGTGGGTGCAACACGAAGGTGGCTTCAAACATGCTGATGAATTAGTTGCCATGTTGGCTTCCTATGGCGATATGTCCGTTGGCGTCGGTGCATTCCCCGATGGGCATCCTGAATCTGTATCAGTCCAACAAGACGCCGATGTTCTAGCGGCCAAGCAAGCCGCCGGTGCACACTTTGCGATCACGCAGTTTTTCTTTAGCGCCGATCGCTATTTCGAATCCGTTGAGCTGGCCAAGAGTGCTGGCTGTTCGATGCCGATTATTCCGGGCATCATGCCTTTGACTAATTTCACTCAAGTCCAACGATTTGCCGAACTATCGGGTGTGCAAGTACCAAGTGAGTTGGCCAAGCGCGCCCAGGCCGTGGCTGATGATCCAGAGGCGGTGCACGAACTAGGAATTGCCGAAGCTACGCGTCTGTGCCAGCAGTTGTTGGACGGTGGAGCACCTGGTTTGCATTTTTATACCCTCAATCGCTCCTCAGCAACGCGCGAAATCTATGCGAATCTGGGATTGTCTTAAGTATGAGCTCAATGAGTCGTTCTGAATACATCGCCAAGTGGGGTCAAACCCACGGTGGCTATGACGCCAATGCTTCCCTTCTCGCCCGGACCTGGCTCGGCTTTGCTTACACCTTCACCCGGCCCCTAATCGCGATGCGTCTCACGCCCAATGCGATCACCTTCCTTGGACTTGTCATCAGTGTGGTGGCGTTGTGGCCAGCAGCAGTTGGTGGTCGGTGGGCGATCTTGACCGCGTTGTTATTCCTCAAGTCTGGGTTGTTTGATCAACTCGATGGGGCAGTGGCGTTAATGACCGATTCCTCCACCAAGTGGGGTGCGGTCTTTGATGCCGTGTGCGACCGGATCAGTGACGGCATATTTCTTGTCGCGTTCTGGTTGCTCGGTGCGCCGGTGTGGTCGTGTGTCCTGGCCGGGGCATTGATGATGCTTCACGAATACTTGCGTGCGCGTGCGGCCGCGGCCGGTATGAATGACATTGGCGTGGTCACCGTTTGGGAACGCCCCACTCGAGTCATCATCGCGGTGATGTTTTCCCTAGCTGCTGGAATCTTCGTCGGCTCGGCTGATATTTGGGCCCGCGAAGCTTCTTTTGCTTGGATCACACTGGGCGTTATCGGCCTTTTCCAACTCACCCGAGTAGTGCGCAAACAACTTTCTTAAGCATCGCCGATCAAGTCGGCCACGATGCGCGCTGACATGGCCACCAAAGGCAATCCACCACCGGGGTGCGATGAACCACCGACCAAATAGAGCCCAGGGATTTTTGATTTGTTTGCCGGGCGCATAAAAGCTGCCCGTGGCCCGTTAGAGGCCGTTCCATAAATCGATCCACCTGGCGCCCGCGTAATGCGTTCAAACTGTGCAGGAGTGCGCGATTCGGCCCACAGCAGTCGATCGCGAACACCAAAGCCGCGTTGTTCCATCACATCAAGAATGTGTTCGGTGTAGGTGCCTACCAATTCAGCATCGTTCCAATTGACACCATTGGCTGGATCATGCCGTGGGGCATTGACCAGCACGAACCACGATTCGTGATTGGCGCTGGGGCGCATGCGATCGTCGTCGGGCGAGCAAATGTAAATCGTTGGATCGTCAACGGGCTTGGGGTTCTTGCCAAAGATGGCATCAAACTCGGCGTCATAGTTAGCCGGGAAGGACACATTGTGATGAGTCAAGCCCGGAGTGCGACCCTCAACGGCCAGTAGCAAAACAAATCCGGCCAATGATGGTGTGGTGCGGTTCAGGCTGCGGGTTGCTTCCTTGGCTCGCGGATCGTTCAACATTCGTCCATACACATCGGTGGCATCGGCATTGGCAATGACCAGATCGGCATCGATGCGTTCGCCGTAATCAATAGTTACGCCGGCTACCTTGTTGTTTTCCACGATGATGCTGCCAACTGATGTGTCAGTTCGAATTTTCACGCCAATGTCTAAGCATCGTTGATGCAAAGCAAGCGCCAACTGATGAATCCCGCCGGCGATGTGCCAGGCGCCAAAGGTTTGTTCCACATAAGGCACCACCGATAGCGCCGCTGGAGCTTTACGCGGATCAGATCCGGTGTACGTGGCATAGCGATCGAGCAAGGTGACTAAGCGCGGATCGCTGAAGTGCTTTTTTCCTAACGCCCGCAGTGAGGTAAACGGTGCCACGGTTTGAATATCTGAAGGTCGACGCAGGTGCTTGACCAAGTCAAGTGGCGAATTCAGTGGTGATTCCAAGAAGGGTTCGCGCGTGATCCGCCAAGCCTTACCAGCGCGGTTCATGAAGTTCGTCCACTGTGCTTCAGCATCACCGCCGAGCGCATCACCTAATGCGCGAGCAATCGCTGCTGGATCCACACCGGGCAGAACAGCCGAACTGCCATCGGACCAGTGGTAGGTAAACCCTGGTTCTACCGGCTGTAGATCAACGACATCATCGAGGCCTTTGCCAGTTTTCAAAAACAGATCGCGATAGGTGGCCGGCAAGGTGAACAGCGAAGGGCCGGTATCGAAGACGAAGCCGTCACGCTGATAGCCAGCGAGCTTTCCGCCGACTGTTTGTGCTTGTTCTAGCACGGTGACCTCATGGCCGCGGGCGCGAAGGCGAGCGGCAGATGCCAGCCCACCCATTCCAGCGCCAATCACCACGATGTGTGCCACGGCTTTAGCCTACGTTGCTAGGCAGGTGGCGTTGATTAGGTAAGGGAGCGACCCTTCCATTGCAAGGTTCCCCGGCGATGACCAATCCAGGAGCCGATCGTGAGCCAGATCAACAAGGCAATGGAAAACGGATGCAAAATCGCATCGGGGAACAGTGGGCTTTGAGTCCGGCGCGCTATTACTGCGCGGCCCACAATGGCGGCCAACCAACCCACCAGGCCAACAACGGAACCGGTAAACATCGCGATCGGTGGCACCAGGTACACGATCGCAAGGAAGACCATCGCTGCGATCGAACCAGGAAGCGATCCAAAGGCGGTCCACAAAGACTTGGTGTATCCGGCGGAGAGCTCACTCCAGTTGTCGTACATTCGGCAGGTTGCAATCGTGGTGCCATCGATGACGGTGCCGTAGCCGCCACTGCGTTTGACCGCGCGCAGCAGTTCAACATCATCGAGAACTGCAGCCTTGACGGCTTCGTGTCCACCGGCGCGCTGGTAGGCCTTGGTATCAACGGCGAGGAACTGACCGTTAGCCGCAGACAAGGATTCGCGCGAGCTGTTTTCGGCAATCCCGAGCGGCAGTGTCGTGGCCCAGGACCATTGCAGGAGCGGTTGAACCAGGCGCTCGCCGACGGTCTCGGCAACTTGCTTGGGGTAGGGGCAGACCAAATCCAGTTTGGCTTCCCGCAGGGTTTGCACGGTGGCGGCGATGGCTACCGGTTCAAGGACCACGTCCGCATCAATGAAGACCAGGACCGATCCGGTGGCTGCTTCTTGTAGTTGATGACAAGCCCACGTTTTACCTAGCCATCCATCGGGACGCTCTGTCCCGGTGATGATGCGTACCGCACGTTCACTTCCCGCGATCTCACGGATGACATCAGAAGTGCCGTCATCGGATTGATCATCGAGCACGATGATTTCACCATCAGACAAGTTCGTTTGTTTGAGGAGCGATTCAATACACGCGCCGATATTGTGAGCTTCATTGCGGGCAGGGATCAGAATCGATACGCGCTCGGTGAGGTTGTCATCACTGATAAAGGGGCGACGCAGCTTGCTTAAGTTGTAGAAACTGTGCAACGTCAAAAGGCTCGCACCGATTGCACCGAACCACACCAATGCAGTCCACGCGCCACTGAGCAATCCCATGGCTTAGACCTCAACCTTGACTGAACGCCTGCGCCACAGCTGAAGACACAGCGGAATGGCCACCAGGCCCATGACGATCGCTCCGACTAGGGCCACCGATGGCCGCGAAAGGAAGACCGCATTGGCCAAAACGCTAGAAAAGTACGTCCACAGCCACAGCGTCAGGGGTTGAGCGTCACGAATCGGCGAACTATCGAGCCGCGGCAATAGTGATAGCAAGCTCATCAAGGCCAAGGCAACCACAAACCAGCCAAGGAAGTTGCTCGCTGGAATTCCAGGTACTCCTGGAAGGGCGGAGGTGACGCGATCCCAGGTCCAGTGACCATCGTTGACCATCATCGGGTCAAGGAACAGATCCCACGATGCAAGGGCCACTGCTGAAACAAGCACAGTTCCCCAACGAGCGCGCATCATGGTTTGTCCTACGACCAATGCGGGGTAGGCCATCATCGACCACGCCAACGGAATCACCAACGGAACGCCGAGCAGTTGCCAACCCAGCGACGTGGTGTAGCCGTAGGGGCCAAAGGGAATGTCGGTAGTGCTGCCGATGTATTCGATCAGCCATCCACCGATGACGCTGATAGCAACAAAACTTGCAGTCCACTTCAGACCGCGCACCAATAACGAGTGCGAGGTTGAAGCAAGGAAAAACATCACGACCGTGACGATGGTCAAGCTCGTTCGCGTTTGGCCAGAGGTAAGGGGATAGGCGATTTGCATCAACACTGTGATACCGGCCAAAACCCATGGCAGTACAGGCTTTTGCATGGTTGGTTGACTAGTCATGGGCCGGTCCCGAGAGGTCAAAATCCATGCCAGCAAAGCGACCCTTCATCGAATTAACGGCAAAGCGCGCAAAGAGTTCTTCGGCATACCACTTGATGACCGGGGTTTGATCGATCACTTCAGTATGCGCAGGTTG
>CAIXNN010000074.1 GCA_903920865.1 uncultured Actinomycetes bacterium | reverse complement strand
TTCTCCAGCGCGGACAGGCTAGCCATGCGCAGTGGGATCAAAGGCGCGCAACCTGGGAAGCGGCCCATCCTCAATCAGCTGGACTCCTGACTCGACTTGTCTCGGGGGAACTTCCAAGCAACGTCAGTAATGTCCTGCCCACCCACCGGGTCGGTACAAAGATGGCCACCCGGAAAGCATCGGGATTGGCGATCAACGCGCTTGCGGAGGTGCTCCCTGAGATGTGGGGTGGCTCGGCAGACCTGGCCGAATCAAATCTGACGCACATCAAGTCATCGGCCTACATTTCGGCGCAGGAACCGGGCGCTTCCAACATGGCATTCGGAATTCGCGAACACGCGATGGGCGCAATCGTCAATGGCATGGCACTGCATGGCAGGTCGGTGGTCTTTTGCGGAACATTCCTGATCTTCAGCGATTACATGCGGCCAGCGGTTCGGTTGGCGGCCCTGATGGGACTTCCAGTCACCTACGTATGGACCCACGACTCCGTTGGGTTGGGCGAAGACGGCCCGACCCACCAACCCATTGAGCAAATCTCCGCACTGCGAGCGATTCCAAATCTGAATGTGGTTCGCCCTGCCGACGCAAACGAAACTTCTGCTGCTTGGGAACTGGCCCTGCAAGCGCGCACAAGCCCGACAGGGTTGATCTTGACGCGTCAAGATGTTCCCGTGCTGGACACTTCCTCAGTCGACCTCGTTGATGCAGTCAGCAAAGGCGCCTACGTCATCGCAGATGCACCCTCACCTCAGGTGATCCTGATCGCCACGGGTTCGGAAGTCAGCATCGCCTTGCAGGCACAAGGTGAATTGCGCGATGAAGGTATAGCTGCACGAGTTGTTTCCATGCCTTGCGTTGAGTGGTTTAGGGCCCAGCCTCAGGAATATCGAGACGGTGTGCTTCCGCCGACAATCAAGGCCAGAGTTTCAGTTGAGGCCGGCATCACCGCGCCGTGGCGAGAATTTGTCGGTGATCACGGGGTCAGCGTTGGCATTGACCACTTCGGCGCTTCAGCTAACGGTGCCAGATTGTTTGAGGAATTTGGAATCACGGCTACCCATGTTGTTGCCGCCGCGAAGAATAGTTTGAGTTCTACGCAATAGTTGCGATACAACCCCTGCACTAGGGGCGCACTAGAGGAGAAGTTCTAGTCGTTCCAAATTTCGCCACGAACCTTGGCCAGGGCCTCGGCCAAGATCGCATCGCCGTCTTCTTGAGTGCGACGCTCGCGTACGTAGGCAAGGTGAGTCTTGTAGGGCTCATTCTTTTGTGCCTTGGGCGGATTGTCCTTGTCTTGTCCTGCTGGGGCGCCACACTTGGGGCAATCCCACAGCTCTGGAATTTCGGCATCGCTGGCAAATGAGGGGCTTACCTCATGACCTGCTGCGCACCAAAAACTAATGTAAGTACGCGGGGCGGTTTCACCACGCTCGGCCTCACCCATAGGCCCCGCGCCGACACGACTCCCGCGAATTGCACTACCGCCTGCCATGGTGTTCCTCCATTACTTCGTTGTGGGCTTGACTCACGTTAGCTAGCAGCTTTGAGGACTAGACCTAGTCCAACAACACAGGCCGCCCAAACCAATCCCACTGCGACAGTAAATCTGTCGAGGTTCTTCTCTACTACTGAAGAACCACCCAATGACGACGACATCCCACCACCGAAGAGGTCAGACAGGCCGCTTCCCTTGCCCTTGTGCAGGAGCACGAGAACTAGGAGCAACAAGCTCGTGACGATCTGGACGATGCCCAGGGCAACGATCATGGCAAACCCCTCTGACAATTGGTAGAGATGATAAGGATACGCGTAGCGCTAGAGGGAGATCTCATCGCGGTAGCGCACGACACGAGCAAAGACTTCAGCATCTAGGCTCGCACCGCCCACCAGGGCGCCATCAATGTCTTCCTGTGCCATGATTCCTGGCGTATTTGAGGCATTAACTGAGCCGCCGTACAGCACCCGAAGCCCTGCTGCCACCTCGACTCCAAAGGCTTGCTCCACTGCTTGACGCAACGCGCTCGCCACCTCCTGAGCGTCATCATTCGTCGCGACCTGACCGGTGCCGATGGCCCAGATTGGCTCGTAGGCAATCACGATCTTGCTCACCTGTTCTGCGGTCAATGAGTCAAGACCTGCCTGAAGCTGGCTCACGCAGTGTTCGATCTGCAACCCTTGTTGGCGAACTTCAATGGGCTCGCCGACGCACAGGATCGCAGTGATGCCGTGTCGGAGGGCTGCCTTGAGCTTTTCGTTGACGAGTTCATCTGATTCGCGGTGGAACGCACGCCGCTCGGAGTGACCAACCAGGACGTAGGAACAGCCAAGCTTGGCCAGCATGAGGCCACTGACATCTCCAGTGCGAGCGCCCGAATCCAGTTCGCTGACATCCTGAGCGCCATAGGTAAGGCGAAGGCGATCGCCATCGACCAAGGTCTGAATGGAGCGAATATCTGTAAACGGCGGCAACACGGCAACATCAACCACGTCATAGTCCTGCGGACGCAAACTGAACGACAATTTCTGCACTAGGGCAATGGCCTCTAAGTGGTTGAGGTTCATCTTCCAATTACCCACCATGAGCGGTTTACGCAAACTCACTTGTCCTCCAGGACTCGAAGGCCAGGCAATTCCCGACCTTCTAAATATTCAAGACTGGCTCCGCCGCCAGTTGAAATGTAGCCAAACGAATCTTCAGCAAAACCCAAGTGTCGCACCGCGGCGGCTGAATCACCGCCACCAACAACGGTAAATCCGGCTGAATCCGACATCGCCTTTGCGATGGCCGCAGTTCCGCTGGCAAAGGCATCAAATTCGAAGACACCCATCGGCCCATTCCAAAACACAGTTTGAGCATCAGCAAGCAAACGGGCAAAGGTTTTCGATGAATCCGGACCGATGTCCAAGCCCATCCAGCCGCTTTCAATTCCTTCCGAAGAAACGACGCGATGTTGCGCATCAGCGGCAAATCGATCAGCCACAACGATGTCGGAAGGTAACTCAATGGTGACACCTCGTTCGCGAGCGTGCTCTAGATAGGACGCACAAGTGGTGACTAAGTCTGGTTCCAACAACGACTCCCCTACAGAAAAACCCTTGGCGGCAAGAAATGTGTAGACCATCCCGCCACCTATCAAAATCCGATCGGCCTTACTAAGGAAGGCTTCGATGACTGCAAGCTTGTCGGAGACTTTGGATCCACCAAGGACCACCACATAGGGTCGTTCTTTGGCGTTAACTAATCGCTGAAGCACCTCGACTTCTTGCTCGATCAAACGACCGGCTGCGCTTGGCAGGCGAAGGGCAATGTCATAGACACTTGCGTGCTTTCGATGACTTACGCCAAAACCATCGCCCACAAAGAACTCACCCAGCTCGGCAAGTTCGTCGGCGAATTCCCCGCGCTCCTGGTCATCCTTACTTGTTTCGGCAGCATGAAAGCGCACATTTTCTACCACCGCCACGTCGCCATCGGTGAGTTTGGCAACCATGCTTTGAGCAACCGGACCAACAGTTTGCGGTGAAAAGGCCACGGGTTGACCAAGCAACTCACCAAGGCGTTGCGCCACCGGCAACAACGTCAGGTTCGGTTCAGGCTTGCCTTTGGGGCGGCCAAGGTGCGAGAGGACCACCACCCGAGCGCCCCGCTGCACAAGATCGACAATCGTGGGCAGTGCTGCCCTAATGCGTCCGTGATCGGTGATACGAACAGTGCCATCGGCCAGCTGTTCGACTGGAGTATTCAAATCGGAGCGAACTAAGACAACTTTGCCTTGACACGAAAGGTCATCCAGGGAGCGCATCGAAGTTTTACAGCGATGCGCCGATAAGACTGGTCAAATCGACCAAACGGTTCGAGTAGCCCCATTCGTTGTCGTACCAACCAACAATCTTGACCTGATTACCTTGAACCATGGTGAGCTGGGAATCAAAGGTGCACGATGCCGGAGAGTTAACGATGTCGCTGGAGACGATCGGATCTTCGGTGTACTCCAGAATCGACTTCAAAGAACCAGCAGCGGCCGCAGCAAATGCGGCATTGACCTCTTCTTTAGTTGTTTCACGAGACAGGGTTACCACTAAGTCCGTTGCCGATCCCGTGGGCACGGGAACCCGCAATGCGATTCCATCCAATTTCCCCTTGAGCTCAGGGATGACCAACGCGGTGGCCTTGGCCGCACCTGTTGAGGTGGGGATGATGTTCAGGGCAGCTGCCCGGGCTCTGCGCAAATCTGTATGCGGGAAGTCAAGGATGACCTGATCATTGGTGTAGGCGTGAATGGTGGTCATCAGACCCTTTTCAATGCCGAAGGCATCCAGCAGCACCTTCGCCATGGGTGCAACACAGTTCGTTGTGCAAGATGCATTCGAAATAATGTTGTGTGCACTGGGGTCGTACTTGGAGTGATTAATTCCCATCACAATCGTGATGTCTTCGTTGCTAGCAGGAGCAGAGATCACAACCTTCTTCGCGCCAGCATCAATGTGGGCACCGGCCTTATGCGCATCAGTGAAAATTCCTGTTGATTCGATCACCACATCGACGCCAAGCTCGCCCCAAGGCAATTCAGCTGGGTTGCGAACGGCTAACGATGCAAAGGCTCGACCGTCGACTGAAATGGAGTCATCTGAGACTTCAACATTTCGCCCAAGTCGACCGAGAATGGAGTCGTACTTCAGTAAGTGAGCAAGAGTGGCATTGTCAGTGA
>CAIXNN010000073.1 GCA_903920865.1 uncultured Actinomycetes bacterium | reverse complement strand
GCCGCAATAACTTGCGCCTGAAGTGCAGCCATCGGCCACGAAGAGGGCATTTCGCCAAGACCGAGAAGGTACTCATCGTGCAACTTCAAAACGTTAACTGCAGACAGCGTGCGCACTCCGGCGCTGTTCGTGCGCGAGCGAACTTCAACTCGTCCGTAGCGATAGCGGTGTCCATTGGAATCTATGTTCTTCGTCGGGTCAACGAGGTTGAGCACCGAAGCGCGAGTTCCAGTTGAACCAGGATTCGACGTCCCGGACCAACGAACTACCACAGGATTACCGGTGGCCTTAGCAACTCCGCCAACGAGTACTTGGACTGAGTTCCCCGAAGTACGCAGCGTGACCACAGACTTGGACGCTGCTTTAACAACTTTAGAACCAACGGTGATTTCGACATTTCCACCCGTGGCACCTAGCGCCTCACCGCGGAGCTTGACGGACGAAACATTGAACGCAAGGTTGACGCGAAGATCAACGTTGTCGGCAACGGTGCGAACCACAGTGCCAGTGAAGTAGTGCGTCAAGATTTGAGTAGCGGTGCGACCTTCAGTTGCTTGACCGCGGGCACCGACTTGACTCAGACCCACTCCATGTCCCCAACCACTTCCTGAGAAGGAAATGCTGGAAGGAACGGTGGCGGCCTGGGCAGTGGCAGGAAGGGTGAGCACAGCTAGGAACAGCGCTGGCACTGTCAGCAACGACAGCCCCTGCTTGATCCAAGAAGTGCGATCCACGCTGAGTCCTCCACATGCACGGGGCCGCCCAGGGCGGCGGCCTCAGGTATCCATCGGCACGTGGCAGATCGGTCTTGAGCCCCCAACTGGGTGTTTTTCCCGCCACAGGCACGAAATTGGCCAGTTTTCTCAGATTTGACGGACCTGAAGCAACTGAATGTGTGCCTGAGCCAAACCCGAAGCCACCACGCTCGGTACTCTGCGTTCACCCACCTGAAGGAGCGTCATGGACAAGGTCGTGGCATCGACTGCCCAAGCAGTAACCGACATTGCAAGTGGTTCTTCATTAGCCGTCGGTGGTTTTGGGCTTTGTGGCATTCCCAGCGAACTCATAAATGCGGTTCACGCCACCGGCGTGGATGAACTACGCGTAGTCAGCAACAACTGCGGCGTTGATGACTGGGGCTTGGGTATCTTGCTCACGGCCAAGCGCATCGCTCGCACCACCTCGTCCTACGTGGGCGAGAACAAAGAATTCGAACGGCAATTTCTCAGCGGGGAACTTGAAGTAGAACTCGCTCCGCAGGGAACGCTGGCTGAAAGACTGCGAGCAGGCGGGTGCGGCATCCCGGCCTTCTTTACAGCAGCTGGTGTTGGCACCCAGGTCGCCGACGGTGGACTTCCGTGGCGCTATTCATCCGACGGGTCAATCGCGTTGGCTTCGCCGCCGAAGGAAACACGCGAATATAACGGGATCACCTACGTTCTTGAAGAAGCCATCACCACTGACTTTGCTCTGGTTCGAGCCCTCAAGGGTGATCGTCACGGCAACTTGGTCTTTCACGAAAGCGCTCGTAACTTCAACCCTCTTGCCGCGATGGCAGGGCGCATCACCATCGCCGAAGTAGAAGAACTTGTTGAACCCGGCGAGCTAAACCCCGATGAGATTCATCTGCCAGGTGTGTTCGTACAGCGCGTGGTGGCCTTAACCGCCGAAGAAGTATCCAACAAGCGCATTGAACGGCGAACCGTTCGCCCCCGAGAGGACGTGGCCTGAAATGGCATTAACGCGCGAACAACTTGCAGCCCGCGTGGCATTGGAATTGCGTGACGGCCAATACGTCAACCTTGGTATCGGCCTTCCGACCTTGGTACCAAATTACCTTCCAGCTGGAGTCGAAGTTGTTCTCCAAAGTGAAAACGGAATTTTGGGTGTTGGCCCCTACCCCATTGACGGCGAAGAAGACCCGGACCTGATTAATGCCGGCAAGGAAACCGTTTCAGTGCTTCCCGGAGCATCCTATTTTGACTCCGCCCTCAGCTTTGGAATGATTAGAGGCGGTCACATTGATGCTGCGATCTTGGGTGCCATGCAAGTCTCCGCGACAGGTGATCTAGCTAACTGGATGATTCCCGGAAAAATGGTTAAGGGCATGGGTGGCGCAATGGACTTAGTCCACGGAGCCAAACTTGTCATTGTCATGATGGAGCATGTGGCCAAAGATGGTTCGCACAAGATTGTGCAGGAATGCACCCTGCCCTACACCGGTCGCAAAGTGGTGCACAAGATCATTACTGACTTAGCCGTCATTGACGTCACCGATGAGTCACTGGTCCTCAGAGAACTTGCCCCCGGTGTCAGCGTTGATGACGTACGAACTGCCACTGGGCCTGAGCTCATCGTTCCTGCTGAGCCGGCCATCATGCTGGTGCCGGCCTAAGTCAAAGTCGGGTAATCCACCCCGAGGCCGAAATGTTCACAGTGATAGTTCGACCATCTATTCGCACACGCAGTTGATTCACGCTTCGCCCAAAGGGCTTCATAGTCCAGGAAATTTTCGCACCCGGCCGAGAGGAAACCGACAGCATGACTTGCTGCTGGGATCTACCTACCGATGCAAAGGTAGTTACCGGCGCGGGCACCATCACTGAATGCGCGGCAACCCAACCCTGATATGGATTGGTTTGACCAGAGGTGGTGCTGATTCGGGCTCGTGTCCTACCGGGCCATGGAATCGCTGACACAGACAAACTCGTTCCACCTGACTTCGACAGGTACCGAACACCGTAGGCACTTGTTGCCTTGACTGAAAAGTTCGGGCTGATGTGCCACAACTGATTAAAGGTCCGCGTGGTTGTTGAGGAGCTGTGGTCCACGACAACTGTGACAGGGACGTCATGGGAGGCGAACACAGTTCGCCGTCGGCTTACCCCCGAATAGGGGGAATCCGAAACAACAAACGTCTCATCCACTGAAGTTATGCGCTGTGCTACAAGTGTGGTTGTCTGAGCCCATCGGTAGGTCAAACCAGGAACTACGGTCATATTGTGGGCTTGCGCAGATCGCAAGTAATCGCGCATCGCGCCAGAATCGTATCCACCAAAGCCGGAGTCCACCAGCAATGGTTGCCCCCGACCAAAGGTTGTAATGGACGTGTGGTCATTGTGACCATGAATGATCCGGCCGGGTCCGAATCGAAGAGTCAACAAATCCTCAGAGCCGAAATCACGAGTAAGACCCCAGCCACTATGAGCAAAAGCAAATCCACCGGGATACACGCCATAGCGAGTCAACGGTGGAGTTCCCACAGTGCCAAAACTGGTCACGTAATCCATCGGGGACCGATCAGAATCCGATGGGGTCCCGTCAGTATCACCAAGTGCACAAAAGGATCCATCAGGCTGCACCATTTGAGCAGTAACTGCTGGCATTAAGTCCACTCGATTGAACACCGTTGGAAGCTCCGTCGGCGAGCAGGCGAGCAGGGCGTACCGAAGACCAATGAGAATTCTAAACACGTAATCTTGATACCGGACCGCTTGCTCATTGACTAGCCCCTGAGCATCAACTACAACAGCAACCGATGCCTGCGCGCGAGCTTGGCCATGCGCAATGCCGGTGAGATCGCCAATGGAGCAAGCCGCGCCCACCAGGCCGGCATCTTCAGTCAAACCGTGATTCCAAGCCCCCGCGTAATGGTGATCATTGGCAAGCCAGCTCACATGTTGCGCGATGATGGTGTCTAACCAGACTTGTGAACCAACAACCTCCCGCATACATGCAAGCGTCGTAGCTCGCAGTCCAACCGCATGTTCGGTCCAGCCATAGGGATCAGCTGGAGCATCCGCAGGATTGTCTGCCGCCCATTGCTGAATAAAACTCTGCGCAAGAGCCAAATCATCCCGGGTACCGCTGGTAAGCAGCGGCTCTAACCACTTAAGCGATTGCAGATAGAGGCGAATCGTCAGATTTGAATTTTGATTCCAATCAATATGGTCGCCCACCGCCACCAGTTGAGTGCCAAAAATGTCGATGTGTCCAGCATGCAGTTGCGCCGGCGGATTGGCTGGTTCAAGACCATTGAGGAAACCGCACGTCCACGGTGGTGGAGTCTGTGCAGCCTGAGCTGCAGGTACGACCACGAAGACGGAAACCACTGAGATAAGCCCAACCGAAAGGGCGAGGAACTTTGCCCCAAACCTCACAATGCGCACCCCGCGTCCCATTTTTTCACATTAGCCAAGCCAGTCCACCGAAAGTAAGGGTCATCGGTCATACCTAATTCACAGACTTAACGGATTTAACCGATATTGGCGATCTGAGCTCATCGGGCAAACTACTTCAGTGGTTTACTCACTCGAAATGCAAACTGACCACAGAATTCCAGTTTGCGATTGTTGACCAATTTTGGTCCCCGACCCGTTGATTTTCCCCAATCATCAATTTGTTGATTCAGCGGGGACTCTTGTCCGAACCACTTACTGTCTTCCGGACGGCGACCGTTATAGGTTCGATTGATTAAGGTGACACCATCAATTCCTGGCCGTAACTCCTCAACCACAAGACCACAATCTTCCATCAAATTCTTAAAGCCGAACATGGTGTATCCCCACACGCTGTACGAGTGGTAGGGCTCAAATTGTGAGGTGCTTCCGATAAATAAACCGCCGGGCTTCAGGGCGCGGGCCACTTCAGCCATGGTGATCCACGGGCGACGAACATGCTCCAACACCTGATGGCAATACATCAAGGGAATCGAATCGCTAGCCAGTGGCAAATGCTCGCCGTCATACAGAACCACATCGGTGACTTTTTCCCGAGCCAGGGATTCAGGTGAATCAGAGATGTCAATTCCTAGCCAGCGAACCTTTGGATCAAAGCGTCGAAAAAGTGTGGCGGTCTTACCTAAACCGCATCCAAGGTCCACCACTAGCTCAGGGGGATTATCAGAGGTCATCGCTTCTTCCACGTAGTACGTGGACTGAACCTGTCGCGCGTGGTCAGCTGGAATTACCTCTTGAATCAAGTCCCACTGCGATGCCACAAATTCTCCTTTGACCAAGTGCTTTCACACTATTGGAAAAAGATGAAAGGCCGCAGATCCCACGCGCAATCAAAACTGATCCTCCCGCGGTCGGTGCCCAGAGGATGCGATCCCAATCGCGCGAACATGCCTTACCGGTACAGGGCGCCACCAGCAGAAATGTAAACACAATATTTGGTCGAACCCACGTAGATATCTACTCGTAAATGTCCACCCACGGGCTTGACCTGGGCCCAAACCCTCTGACCCACTGCGCCGGGCACAAGTACCGACAAACTCCGTGAACCAGTCGTGGTTTGACCCACAGCCAGTGCGGTGACCTTTCGGTTTTGAGCAGTTGAGACCCACCCTTGGTAAGGGCTTTTCGCACCACGGACAACCTTTTGCGAGCCCCTAGCCAGGTGCTCGCCTGGCAATGGAACTTGAAGAACGTTCAATTGGGTTGACCCTGATACTGCCGTGACTTTCGAATCCGAAGCCGACGTTAAGGCAAAGCTTGGATCTAGGTGCCACCACTTGGTCTTCACTTTTGCCTTAGCGGCGTACATCCATCGCAACTTTGAAGAGTTGGTGCGATCCAGGACCACCATGGCCTTTGCATCGGGTAATACAAATACCCCACGGGTACGAACAAGCCCCTGATATGCACCGCCAACAGAGCCTGCATCATCACTGACTTCATAAAACTGTCCAGTTGCATTATTACTTGAGCGAGTAAGTTTTGAGGTCCCATAGGTGCGAAGCGGCACACTGGGCACTGTCAAAGTGTTATGTGCTGCAGCAGAGATAATCCAGGTCCGGTATGCCGAAGCTGTATAACCAAAGTGACCTGCATCGACAAGCAGTTTGCGGCCGCGGGCAAACCATGTCACCGAAAGGTGATCAAAATGCCCATGTGCATAACGGCGCGGACCAAAGCGCATAGTGAAATAGTTTTCGCTGGCAAATGGACGCAGCGTTCCCCATCCGGACCGCGAAAACACAAAACCTGCGTTGTAAATCGAAACAGAATCGGTTGGTGCCACACCGGCAGTGGATTGTGAGACGGCATAGCGAACATCCTGATACTGAGCAGCAACATCGGCTCGAACTGGCTCGGCATAGGTATCACCGATTTGTGTCAACGTGCCATCTGGTGCAGTGGCCTGGGCCAGAAAACTTGCCAGCTTTTGAAGCCGCGGGGCCAAATCAGTTAATGCAGGCAGCCCACAAGTGGTCAGGACATCGTCAATGGTCCACCAGCGCGTGATCGTCCACGGACCATAACCGGGGGCTTGCTCGTTGAATGCACCCTGCGAATCAATGGTGGTAATCAACGCGTTGTGCGCTCGAGTCTGGGCGGTGGATTGCCAAGGTGAGTTATCGCGAATGCAGGCAACAGCTAACAACCCAATATTTTGCTCAAGTCCATGGTTCCAGTCGCCGGAATAATTCCGCGCATCTGCCAAATGGCGCCCGTGCGCATCGAGGGCGCTGAGCAACCATGCATCACTTCGATACTTCGCCATACACGCTAACGTTTGTGCACGAAGTGAGGTTGCCTGATCGTTCCACGCCGGTTGTGCACCTGGCGTTGACTCCGGATAGGTGGTGACCCAATCCTGGGCAATCGCCATGGCCCGATTCAGATGGGTACCACCGCCAGATTGTCCCGTTGCATAGGAGGCCACCATCGGCTCTAGCCATTTAAGGGAGTTAAACCACAACTGCCACGTGGGATCTTTGCCAGCATTGAGTCCAACAAAATTGATATCGCCGGTGCCGATAGTTGTCACGCCAAAACCGGGAATTGAAAGCTTGCCCGCCATCACATTGGTCGGGGTATTTCCTTGGGTGTAACCCACCCCGTTGGCACCCAAGCAGGCAAAGGAACTGGTTCCAGCTTGGGCTGGGCTAGCGCTAATGCCTGCCAGCGCCACCATCACCAAGGTAAGGAGTCCAGCCGAAATCAAGGCCATCCACGGTTGGCGGACAGACCTTGGCTGTTGCTCACTACGGCTCATTCACGGCACCTCTAGATCAGGTATCGGCATCCTCAGGTGCCTGCTTAAGGTCGTGGTGAGCCGCTGTCAGGCGGCGGTGCCGATACGGTGAACCGGTGGCTACAAGTAAAGGCACCCCCACCGCGACGCAGGCGGCTCGGCTCGAAACCGAAGCCGAAGAGCTGCGCGTCGACCTTGAGCGAACCCGCTATGAATTACAGCTTCTCCACAGTCGTCGGGCCACCAGATTTGGCGAAACACTTCGTCGTGGTGGAAAAAAGAAGGCCCTTGTTGGCCTGGTTAAAGCATCCACGGAGTTGGTCCGCCCCGCAAAGAAACCAAGCAAACCCGAACTGCCCAATAACCTGCTTGCTCCCTGGCTACGAAAGATTCGCCAATTGCGCGATGAAGGCAATCTTGTTGATGCCCTTCTTGAAGCACAAAACCTCAATCAACAAAGTCCGGACGAACCGGAGGTTCTTGACCTTCTCATTGGCCTTAATGCATCGTCGGGCCACCTCAAGGACGCGTTGGGTTACTGCATTGAACTGGCCCACTTTGATCAATCAGCGCGGTTTAGAGCTCGACGCGCGCGCCTGGCCGGACAGCTGCGAGCACTGCACCCCCAGTTCCTTCCCGTTCTTGGTTCAGCCCACATTTCCTCACGGCAAGGAAATCCGGTTGTCCTCATACCAGAATCCGCAACAGAACTTGCGCCCTTCCTAGAAGCCTTCATAGCGGGCTTGGAATGCGATGTTTTTGAAGTCCTGGACGGGTTGCCGCCCCATTATCCGGGCGGCGGGGTTCGCGACTTTGTCTTAACTGATTCAGCAAACGGCATCAACCGCAAAATCGCTGAGCTCAACCCCAATGTGATCGTCAGTGTGATCACGCAGTCATCCTGTGAAGCCGCAAGTCTGGGCCGCGCACTTGCTGCTTCAACCCAGGTCAACCATGTGGTGCTAAAGATTCAAACCACAAAGCAGGCCCCAGTTACAGATGTTGACCGACTCATCGCCACCAGCAATGTGCAGCACTTGAACTCGGCTAACTGGGGACTTGAAGCAGATCAGGAATCTGCTCAAGAGTGCATTCAACTCGTTGAATCTGCAATTAACGGGCGCGCCAACTGATGTACGGATCTATTAGAGGGGCCACCCCCTACGACGGTCGGGTACTCGTTGAGACGTTAGCTGCATTGCGCAGTCTTGAACAAAGTAAAGCTGACAACCCGACAGTACTCGGCTACTGGCCAGCCGCGCGATCAAACCCCTATCAGTCATTGCTGTACGCCGATGCATGGGAAAGTGGGTTTGCTCCCGTGGCGCTCAGTAGCCCGGCAGACTTTGAAACTTTCCGCGCAGCATGTGATGGTCAAGCAACCCCGATCTTGCACCTTCACTGGACGCTGGAGGTGCTACGCGGAATTGAGAACGAGCTTGAGGCAAGGGCTGCTCTGGCCCAATTCATTCATGTACTGGACCAGTTCGTGGCAGCCGGTGGAAAGATTGTGTGGACCATCCACAATGTTTTGCCCCATGACTGCCGGTTTCCCGAACTAGAGGCGCGCCTTCAACAGGAGATTGTTGAACGCTCCATCGTGGTGCACGTCTTAACTCGATCGACCAGTGAGGCTGTTGCAGACCAATTCGAAATCCCAGCGAGCAAAATTGTTCATGTCGCGCACCCGAATTACATCGATGCTTATCCAAATCTTGTCTCTCGCCAACAGGCGCGCTTTGACATCGGAGTTGAAGAAGATCAGATTGTGTACACACTCCTTGGTGCCATCAAGCCCTACAAGGGACTTGACGAACTACTCCAAGCCTTTGACGTCTTGTCAGCCGAAGACCCTGGTAAGCGGGTTTTGGTAGTAGCAGGCAAGCCAGATGCTGACGGTTCGGTCGATGAGCTGCTTGTGCAATGCGAGATGAACCCATACGTGCATTTGCGCGCGGAGAGAGTTTCCGACGTGGATCTGCAGCGCTACTTAAATGCCGCTGACATTGCTGTTTTGCCCTATCGACGCTCATTAAACTCTGGCGTGCTGTTGTTAGCGATGAGTTTTGGTCTGCCGGCAATCGTGCCAGCCCTGAGCAGCACCCGTGAAGTCATTACCGAAGACTTTGCGGTCACCTTTGATCCCGGACATAGCGATGATCTGCTTCGCGCCATGCGAACGTCAGATCGCCTGCTCAACCCGGCCGCCAGAGCTGCAGCTCGGGCGCGAGCCGAAGCATTCAATGCCAACACACTCAGTGCTCACTTCTTCAGCGAGCTTCGTCTCCGCTTGGCTTAATGAGCCGGAGCTAGGGTCCCGTTAGCCGTGTCTGGCGAAATATTTTCCAGTAACAACGACGTCCATGTCCCACACACAGCATCAAGAGGGAACGAAGCCAACAGGTGATCCTGCGCTTTCTGCCCTTCTTCGAGCCAGTGGCCTTCTCGCACCGTGGTCAAAATCCGATCGGCCATGGCCTCAATATCTGCATCGATCCAACGGGGGTGATAAATCGTGTCCGACCCGGGCCAAGGAACCAGAGCAGGTACCGCGCGCGAGGCCATCCCCTCAGCCGGGGCTAGATGGAAGCTTTCATCGTCCGAGGTTGACAACACCCAGCCGATCCGACGCAGCCAGGCAGCCACGTCGCCACCAAAGTCATCAAAGACCACAGCATTTTGTAGGTATGGGTTGGTTTGGATCCTTTGGAAGATCTCGTTGTAATGCTTTTGCTCTTCTGCATGACGCCAAATCCACCAGTAATCCCATGGCATCTTGGTCTTAACGAACAACATGAAACGATCATCATGACGGCGAACAATTTCCAGCACATCGAGTGCAACGTCCATGCGTTTGCGCATCGGAGCGATACCAATCATTCCTAGATGGAACTGCGCCCCGGCCAACTTCGGTCGATCTAGTTGCTCGTAGTCCACCCAGTTCGGGACAACCACAATCTTTTCCTTCGGCCAACCACTTTTTTCAGCGGTGAGCTGTGCATAGAACGGACTTACGCACACCAATTGGTCAACGTTGTTGATGTCAACATCCTTGATCCAAGGGCCATCGAGCTCGAAGCGGTGAAGGCGAACAATCAGTCGCTGATGAGGCTTCTTGCGCTGGGAATACCAAACCGCGACCGGGCCACACCATTCAGCCACGATCACATCGGCCCAATCCAACATTTCCTGCGATTGAGCAGGATCGTGGACCGATAGGGCCGACCACTGATCAGTGCGCACTTCCATTTCAGGCAATGCTTGGAAGTAATCCAACATGCGGGAGAAGAACTTCAAGTCGTGGCTGGCCACGACGACCTTGAGCTTTTCACTGCGATTGGCCAAGGCGGGGGCGACATCTTTGCCCTGGGGCAGTGCGCGATTGAGATATTGCTTCATTCGCTCCACGGCAACGGCCATTGAAAATTTCGCCGACACCTGCCGGCATCGTTGAAGGGCAAGTGCGTACAGCTGCGGATCTTGAACTACTCCCACGATGGCATCGACCACATCATCTTCGCCTTGTACAAACAGTGGGTAGTCAATGCCATACAGGTCCTCATGCATTTGGGTGCGATTCATGATCACTGGAACATCCAAGGCGCCAAATTCGAGAACCTTGGTCGAGAGTTCAAGAGATGCATCCATTTCCGGATCACGCCAGGACAATCCCAGGTCCATCTGCGCCGATTTCTTCATCGCCTCTTGACGTGGCATCCCGCCGTGCCAGATGACACCTTCAGTGGACTCAAGGGCTGACTTCATGCGTGATGAATAGCTCGGATCAGCTGGAACTTCATGGACCTTGTCCCCGACCATGTTTAGCTCTGCCTCAACCGAGCGCTCGGCTAAGCGTTGTGGCAATGAGGTCATCTCCAAGGTATTCCACAGCGGCGCGAATTTGCCGGTGTACACCAAACGGACTGCTCGATTTTCCAACTTCGGACGATCTGGCAAGGCGAAATCAAGTTCAGGCACTAAGGGAGTCCAGATAACACTGCGACCACAGGCTGCATCAACTGCACTTTCTAAGAAGCATCGCAGTTCTTCGGTTTGGCACAACATGAAGCGACTCGCCGCACTGATGCGTTCCAACCGCTCAATGGCTGCTTGATCGAAAGCAGTGACCGTTTGCGGAATATCGGTCAGGTAGGTCCAAAGTCGCCCATCAAAGTGTCCTGACCCTACGGCGGCATCTACGGCACGCAGTCCCCGCATCACCACAAGATCAAACGGCGTTTGATCATCCAGCGTTTTCATAAGTTTGACGGCCTGCGATGCATTCATTGAATCGCCACCACGGACTAAACCATCTTCAAAGGGGCGAATGACTCGCACCCCATCCATGGCAGCGATGGGATCGACTAAGCGACCCGTCTTAATCTTCGCCTTCAAAACCAGAGTCACCTCAACGCCTGCTCGCGAAAGGGCTTCGACCATTGATTGGGCCCAGATCGCCGAGCCATCAATGATGTTTAAGTTGACATCTCCATAAACCAGCGCGCGCGTCATTGGGCATCCTCCACACCAAAGAAACGGCGTCCGGCGTTATGCCATTGATCCAGATCCACTGACGAGACTTCAAGAATGCTGGTTCGCTTGAGTAACACAGGACCACTGATGCGTCGCGATGAATCAAGTACACACAGAACTCCACCAGCGCCCACACCATCGGACCCGGTGGCCTCACCCACCACCAGGCGATCAAGCAGAGTGTTCTCGTGCCAGTGGTTCTCACCGGCAGCCGAGGACCAAACAGCGACCCAATGCGCATCCGTTGCCCGAGCCAAATCACTCCAGGTTGACCCGTCAATAGTGAGCACCTTGACTCCCATCGCTGTCAGTTCATCCAGTGCTCGCGGACTTGGCACATCTGCTGAACTAACGATCACCTCATGTGGTTTCCAGCTTTGTATGGCCAGGGCATCAATCAGGGCCGCCGCATTGAGGTCATCGCCGGGCGCCAGAACAACACTGACGGCGCGAGATTGATTCGCTGGCATGGCCAGGGCCAATTCGTCAGCTAGTTGCTTGAGTCGAGCGGGAACACTGTGATGCAAGAACAGCGTGCGCAGGGTGTTGAGGTATTCATGGCGAGTTTGAGCACCCAAGGCAACAGCGTTTTGGACAGCGCCAACCACATCTTGGGCTACAACCAAAGCCGAACCGAATCCCTCAAGGGCCGCAAGGTCTTGATTGGGACCACTGACAACTCGCGCCCCACAAGCTAGGGCGAGCAGGTGCTCGTCGGAAAGTCCCATCAATGAGGAAGAGACAACTAAGGGTGAGGCCAGTACCACCGCCGCACTCTTGTATGCCGAGGCTAATTCGTCAGGGCGAACACTGCTCCCCACGTAGGCAGTGAGCCTGTCGGGGAAGGGCTGGTCATCATTGGCCATTGCTCGGGGCCTAATGAGCAAATCTGATCCAGCAGCATCAAGTACATCCAAAAGCAGTTGTTGCCGAGGCGCACTCAACCGAGGATCAAGCTCGCCCACATACAAAACGCCAGAGCGATCACCTCCGGTGGCGGCAAAACCACTTGCCAGATCCACCCCTGGGGACCAATACGTTCCACCGGCGCGCGCCGGTGCGCTGTCAAGGACCAGATCACAGGTAGCCGCAAAATCATCCAACGCGGCGGTGAGATGAACTGCCGTATTGCGCCAAAAAACAACAGGGCGACCAGCAACTTGTGCGGCTTCAACGGCCGACTGCAAGCGCGCTTCTCGCTCGGTGGCTGCCGGGTCTGCCAAGTAGGCCCACGGTGAGGACGGCCGAGCCGTAGCGGTTTCGATCAGAACCACATCGGGATCGCCTTGTTCAATAACAGCGACCGCATCATCGGGGGTGATCGTCGATACAAATGCATGTCCGCTCAGGGTTGCAACCGTTGATGGTTGGAGCGCGCCGGCAATAGAGAGCTTGGTGCGCGGGTCCAAACCAGCCCCTCGCCAAGCAACCAGTCGCTTAATCTCTGGCGAATGAGTTGGCTCCTCAGTCGCGCCTTGCAAGGTGCGGGCTTTGGCAATCCCGGCACGACCACCACGCAATTTCAACATCCGAGCAGCTTCACGCGGAAGTTTCAACGCCTTACGTGGGTTCTTGGCCGCACCGATCAGGGCCTGACCTACTCGCATAGACGAAGAAGATTCCAGCGAAATGATTTTGCGTTCAGCACTTCGCAATTGCCCTTGCGCTTCACGCAGCGCAGTGGTCAGTTCTGCTCGCTCACGCGTCAACTCGGTCAACCGCAGAGTCGGGTCAGTCTGACTCCCCCTTGTTGACAAGGCTTCTTTGAGTTGAGCAACCTCTTCGCCTAGCCGAACAGCGGCCACCTCGGCAAGTGCCTGATCAAATGCGGCCATCGCATTTTCGTCCACTTCGCCAGAGCCTGATCGGGTTCGACGAGCCAAAACCGCCACCGGGAGCGAGACGTAGGGAGTCCCGACGACTTCTTCAGGATCGAACCCAGCCCCGGCAAGTTGAGCGCCTAGACCTGCTTCGCGAAGTTGCGGCGCCGTCCAGCCGAGCATAAGTAAGACATAACCACCCGGGGCCACCTGTTCCAACATGGCAAAGGCCAACCGTGATGTGCCGTGATAGTGCGGCTTAGGTCCGGCAGTGACAACGACCAGCGCGCGATCATCCAAACTCAATCCATCTGGGCTGATGGCATCACCATCGAAACCCTGGCGGCCAACTTTGGTGATCTGAAGTCCGGGAAGTCGAACGAATGAATCTACATCAATGTCACCAGATCCTGCGTCGATGACACCTGACCAAGACGCCGCGTATGGGGTCAGTAACTCGTTGATGCGAATACTCAAGACCGGCCCCTAAGGAAATTCTCAATCACATCAGCAATGCGAGGTCCTGCTTTGCCGTCCCACAGTTCTGGAACTGCGTGTTCACCCGTTTGGGGCGCAGCCAAAACAGCATCAAGGGCGCCAATGACGCTTTGCGTGGTAACGAGTTGATTTGTTCCATTCGTGATGGTCACTGGCCGTTCGGTATTTGGCCGAAGGGTTAAACACGGAACACCTAAGACTGTGGTTTCTTCTTGCACACCACCCGAATCCGTCACGACTGCTGATGATCCCCGCACCAGGGAAATAAATTCGGTATAGCCCAGCGGATCCACCACGTGAACACGCTGATGATCGAGCAATCCAGCCGCCTCTAACGTGGCCCGGCCACGGGGATGGAGCGGGAAAACCACGTCCAGGCGATCGGCGATCTGGTGCAAGACCTCCACGAGTTCTCGAGCAGATTCCATGGAGTCAACATTGGCTGGCCGATGCAACGTTGCAACAACATAAGGGCCGTTGAGTAAATAGGCAGCCCGCGCCTTGTCAACATCAAAGGAATCAAGATGTGCAAGCAAAGTATCGATCATGGAGTTACCAACGAAATGAATCCGGTCCGCATCAACTCCCTCGCTCGTGAGGTGGCCGATGGCATCTTCACTGGTAACTAACAAAACATCAGATAACTGATCAGTCAGGCGCCGGTTTACCTCTTCTGGCATGGTCATGTCAAAGGAGCGAAGACCGGCTTCAACATGGGCAACGGGAATATGCAATTTCGATGCCACTAAAGCTGCGGCAACAGTTGAGTTCACATCGCCATAGACAATGACCAACGGCGGTTGATGCTTGATGAACAGCTCTTCCAGGCCGACCATGATGGCTGCCGTTTGGACGGCATGGCTTCCGGAGCCAACACCGAGATTGACATCGGGTTGAGGAAGGCCCAATTCACGAAAGAAAATCTCCGACATCTTGTCGTCGTAATGTTGGCCAGTGTGAACCAACATTTGCTCAATCCCGCGAGCCTGGAGGGCAGCCAAGACCGGCGCCGCCTTCGGAAAATTCGGCCGAGCACCAGTCACATGGATAACGGGGCTCATGGAGACCTTTCGTAGCAGGAAGTTACGCCTATCCTAGGCTGAACAGGTCTCAACCCTTGGAGAGCGCAACGTGCCGAATCTGCGCACCACCGCAACTGTGGCCGTCAACATGGTGCGTAATTCACCCGTTGCCACAGTGGTAGCGCTCCGCCGTCTGCGATCCGACCCCGCCGCAACAGCGGTCAAGCTCATTGAGGCTCTCCCTGAGGGTCTGCTCAAGCCGTTCGTATCGCGACCGGACCTGGCCCTTGTTCAAGGAGCCAGCATCGAAGATGCCACCTCACAGAAAAAAACTTCTGCGCGAATAGCCCGCCGGCTGATCGCCATCGCGATTGCTCAAAACAACACCGACCTTGCCACCGACCTACTCCGCGATTTACCAGCCAGCGATCCGCATAAACAACAGCTCACGGCACGTTTGCAGTGGAAGCAAGGAGAACTTGAAAAAGCTATCGCGACGCTCAAGGGTTCGGCACACAGATCTGATGCTGGCTTACTGTCAACCTACGAAGCTGATCTTGGCGCGCTGACGCCACACAATTGGCGGAAATCACCTGCTGAAGAACTTGTCCGAATTCCTGGTCGAGTACTTCACCTTGTGACTAATTCGTTGCCACATGCCCATGCGGGGTACACCACGCGCACCCATCAAATTTTGAGAGCCCAAAAAGATGTAGGACTTGATCCGCATGCACTCACACGGTGGGGATTTCCGGTTGCCCAAGGAGTACTTGGCGCACAACACCTAGACATCGTTGATGGAATTTCCTATCACCGGTTACTCCCACTTAAGCCCGTTGCCTTAAGGCCATCCATTGAGCAGGAAATTGATGCAGCCGCTCAGGTAGTCGCCCAACTGCGGCCAGCGGTCCTGCATCCGGCCTCTAATCACCGCAATGGCCAGGTCGCACTAGCCCTGCGCGAGCGCTTTGGCCTGCCTGTGGTTTATGAAGTTCGTGGATTCCTTGAGGAATCCTGGCTTTCTCGACGGGTTGATACTGACGGCACGAGTGGACGCGAAACCGATCGCTACCGACTTGAACGAGCACTTGAAACATCCGTGATGGCCAGTGCCGATCTGGTGACCACCTTAGGCACCGTTATGCGCGATGAAATTATCTCGCGGGGTATTGCGCCAGAGAAAATTGTTGTCGCGCCAAATGCCGTTGATGCACGATTCCTTGAAGCACAAACCAGCGCAGTTGAACTTCGCTACGAACTTGGCATAGCCGATAACGAAATCACCATTGGGGTGATCTCCACGTTGTATGCCCACGAGGGAATCCCGACGCTGATTGACGCCGTGCGAATCCTTCGAGATCAAGGTGCACCTGTTCGACTCCTCATTGTTGGAGATGGGCCCGAGCGCGAATCGATTGCGCGACAGATCAAAGCGGTCGGACTTGAGCAGATCTCACTTCTCACCGGTCGGGTGCCCTTCAACGACATCCATCGCTACTACAGCGCCATTGACGTGTTCTGTGTTCCCCGAATTAAGGCCAGAGTTAGTGACCTTGTGACACCACTGAAACCCATTGAAGCCATGGCAACAGCCCGAGCAGTGGTGGCAAGCAACGTTGGTGGCCTGGCGGAAGTCATTTCCCACGGCGAAAATGGGGTCCTGGTCACACCCGATGACGCGGTTGCGTTAGCCGACGCCATCGCGCCACTACTGTACGATCCTGAACTGCGGAGTCGGTTAGGAAATGCAGCCAGATCCTGGGTCTTAGAACATCGAACATGGGACCAAGTTGCACGCCTTTATCGCGATGCGTACGAGCAATTAGGCGTTCCGTTGGGGCGTTCGAGCTAGTCGAGACCAGGGAGACCCTGAGTGAGTAACGGTGCTGATCGCATTGATCTCGTCGTCATAGGCCTGGGGTATGTGGGCCTTCCGCTAGCTCAGGAGGCTTGCCGGTCTGGACTGCGCGTTACCGGGCTCGATGTTGTTCCGCGTGTCATTGACGGACTCAACGCCGGTCGCTCTCATGTAGATGACCTAACTGACCTGGATATCGCTGCAATGCTGGCCACCGGTTTTAGTGCCACCAGTGACGCATCTGTCATCGCTCGGGCCGATGCGGTGATCGTGTGTGTTCCGACCCCGTTGGGAGCCGATGGTGGCCCCGACCTGACATTAGTTCTGACCTCCATTCGCACTATCGCTGAGCATCTCACCCCGGGAACTTTGGTTGTCCTTGAATCCACGACCTACCCAGGCACCACTGATGAGCAAGTGCGACCCATCTTGGAAGAAGCAACCTCACTGATCGCCGGTAAGGATTTCTCGCTGGCCTTTTCGCCCGAACGCATTGACCCAGGCAACCCTGTCTATGGCATGAAGAACACTCCCAAGGTTGTGGGCGGCCACACACCAGAGTGCACGACCAAAGCAGCTACGTTTTATCGCCAATTTGTTGACACTGTGGTTGAGGCCAAAGGTACCCGCGAGGCCGAAATGGCCAAACTGCTTGAAAACACCTACCGCCAGGTCAACATTGGTCTGGTCAACGAGATGGCCAAGTTCTGCCATGAACTCGGGATTGATCTTTGGGACGTAATTGAAGCCGCTAAGTCCAAGCCCTTTGGTTTTCAAGCCTTCTATCCAGGTCCTGGCGTGGGTGGCCACTGCATCCCCATCGACCCGATGTACTTGTCCTATCAGGTGCGCGCTCGACTCGGTGCGCCGTCGCAATTTATTGAACTAGCCCAAGCCACGAATAATTCGATGCCGGCCTATGTGACGCACCGGGCACAAGACATGTTGAACACTGCAGCAAAGCCCATGAATGGCTCGACAGTGCTCATCCTTGGTGTCACCTACAAACCCGATATTGCAGACCAACGCGAATCTCCAGCAGAACCACTTGCACAACAGCTTGCATCCCTTGGCGCGAAGGTTTCTTATTTTGATCCCCATGTGACCAATTGGCACGTCGATGGTGTGGCCACCACCCGCGCTGACGACCTAGTCAGCGGCCTTAAGAATTGCGACATCGCGATTTTGGTTCAAAATCACTCCACTATGGATCTTGATGTGGTGGCCAAGAACGCACCGCTCTTGCTTGATACTCGTGGAAAAGCTGAAGGACCCACAGTGGAGCGCCTGTGACCGCGATTGATCGCAGCGCACCAGCTGCCATGGCAGCAGAGTTTGGCCTCACGCCAATCGGGCGCCAACCAGCCCTCAAGGCGTACATGCAAGCCCTGTGGGAACGCCGATTTTTTATCTGGACCTTTGCCCGCAGTCGCATTGCAGCCGAGAACGCTGAATCGCGCTTAGGGCAGCTGTGGCAAGTACTCAATCCACTCTTGAACGCCGGGGTGTACTACCTCGTCTTCGGTGTCATCTTGGGCCAGAGCAAGAAGATTGAGCACTACATCGCCTTCTTGTTAACCGGGGTCTTCATTTTTGCTTTTTCGAGTCGAACGATCATGGCCGGCTCACGATCGATCAGTGGCAACCTCGGCCTCGTGCGCGCGTTGCACTTTCCGCGCGCCGTCCTGCCCTTCGCCAATGTCATTGAGGAATTGGTAAAGACCGGAACGTCCTTGATCGTTCTTGCAGTACTGGTCGTGTTAACCGGAGAAGCCCCAACGGCTCAATGGCTTCTGCTCATTCCGGTGATCTTGCTCCAGTTGATGTTCAGCGCAGGGATTGCCTTGGTGTTTGCCCGTCTTACCGCTGAAATTCGAGACGTTGCACAGTTCTTGCCGTTTGCGTTGCGCATCTGGATGTATCTATCCGGAGTGATGTACCTGATCAGCGATTTTGTTAAGCATCATGATGGCCACCCGATTATCACCATCTTGCTCGAAGCAAATCCGGCTGCTGTGTACATCCAACTTGCTCGAGATGCGCTATTGAATACGGCACAGACCAATACGCCTGTATGGAACTGGTACTTGGCCATCGCCTGGGCCATCGTGCCGCTCATTGGTGGATTCATCTTCTTCTGGCGAGCGGAGTCACGCTATGGCCGCGGCTGAAACTCAGCGGGTTAATCCTGACTCGGTAGGAAAACCCACGGTCATCGTTGACGACCTCTACGTCACCTATCGCGTTATGGGTCCAAAACCTGCCGGTGCCAAGAACGATGGCGCCTCTGCCCTTAGTCGCCTCTTGACTCGCAAGAATGCTCCCGGTTTACGTGAGATCAAAGCAATCCAAGGCGTGACCTTTGTTGCCAATCACGGCGATGCCATCGGGATTGTCGGCCGCAACGGATCCGGAAAGAGCACGCTACTGCGGGCCATCGCCGGCTTACTTCCACCGGAAAAGGGAACCGTTTTCACCGACTGCCAACCATCGCTACTTGGAGTCAATGCCGCACTGATCAACTCCCTCAGTGGTGAACAAAACATTGTGCTTGGTGGCTTGGCCATGGGCATGACTCCAACACAGGTTCGCGAAAACTTTGACTCCATCGTGGACTTTGCTGGTATTGGAAGCTTTGTCGAGCTTCCGATGAATGCTTACTCCTCAGGTATGAGTGCTCGACTTCGATTTGCCATCGCGGCTTCGGTTTCACACGATGTGCTGTTGATCGATGAGGCCCTTGCAACCGGTGATGCTGAGTTCCGCCGCAAGAGCGAAGAGCGGATTCGGGCCTTGAGAGACCAAGCTGGAACGGTCTTTCTGGTTAGCCACTCATTGGGTGTCATTCGAGAAACGTGCAACCGGGCCATTTGGCTCGATGCAGGAGCGATGAAGATGGATGGCGATGTCAATGAGGTACTTGACGCCTACGAAGCCATCGTTGAGAAGTAATTAACGTGCAGGTCCTGGTTGTCACCATCGTGCATCATCCAGGTGATGCACGGATTTCACACCGACAAATCCCGGCTCTGATCAACGCAGGTCACCACGTCAGCCTTGCTGCCCCCTTTAGCGCATTTGATGCCCAGCCCGCTGACGGTGTAACCGCAATAGATCTACCAAGGGCCAGCGCTCGCTCTCGCGGTGCAGCCAGACGAGCGGCACGCGATTTGCTCAAAAGCTGCGGCAATGACTTCGATCTGATCCTGATCCATGATCCAGAACTGCTCTTAGCAATACGCGGGATACAAACGGCGCCGGTCATTTGGGACGTACACGAAGATACTGCCTCTGCTGTGTCCATGAAGGCTTGGATTCCCACATTTGCTCGTCCACTCGCCGCTGGCTTGGTCACTCTGGCAGAGCGTTGGGCTAGTTCACATGTGCATTTGATCTTTGCTGAAGCCTCCTACCAAGCCCGATTTAAAAAATTGGGGGTCGTTGTCCCCAACACAACCTGGGTCCCCGAGACGATTAGCGAATCTGCGGCTGAGCGCGTGGTCTACCTCGGAGCTGTAACACAGCAGCGAGGTGCTCTTGATCTGATTGAGATGGCCCGCACACTTGGCAGGCAAGTTCGCGTTGAACTCATCGGTCCCATCCATCCCAGCGTGGCTGAGCAAGTCAGACAGGCCCATGATGCAGGTGAGCTGATCGCCCACGGATTTGTTCCCAATGATCAGGCGCTTGGGATGCTAGATGGAGCGATCGCGGGTGTGTGCCTACTTCACGATGAACCCAATTACCGCCACTCACAACCCACCAAGATCATCGAGTACATGGCGCACGGCATTCCAGTGATCACAACGCCGTTGCCGGTAGCCATCGACATCATTGACGATGCACAGTGCGGGCTGATTGTTCCCTTCGAAAATCCAGCAGCAGCGGCGGCGGCTATCCTAAGTTTGAAAAATGATCAGACACGCCGCAAAGAACTTGGACGCGCTGGACATGATGCAGCGCTACGCAGCTACGACTGGACAAGCCAAGGCCCCCTGTTCGCACAGGCTCTAGAAAGAATCCTGGCTCACCCGAATGCGTGAGCTGAGAAATCCTGCACCCCAAGCACAATGCATGGTGGCAAGTGCAACCGGCACAGTCAAAGCAACTGCAAGGCCTTGCCGGCGCCCAATCCACAAACCACCGATGCCGACAGCTGCCGCGTAACCAACCGGGACTAGCCAGCCCACCGGCCACCAGCCGATGCCCACCACAACTCCGAGCACAAGTGCGACCACAAGGGCAGGCGGAGCCAAGTAACGAAAAGACGCAGTGCCGCGATGCCGGCGCATAACTACTCTTCGCCAACGACCGTATTCAAAATATTGCCGACCCAGTTTGGCAACGCTCGGCCTAGGCCGATAGCTGACTTCCATCTCTGGGGTGAACCACACCTGTCCGCCGGATTGTCGGATCCGAAAATTCATTTCCCAATCCTGTGAGCGCACAAATCGTTCGTCATAACCACCGACTCGAATTAATGCGCTGCGACGAAAGGCTCCCAAATACACCGTGGGAGCCGGGCCGGATTGGCCGCCCACGTGAAAAGCAGCTGCGCCAACCCCCAGGCTGGAGCGCATAGCGCACGCAACAGCCCGCTCAAAGGCAGTCGATCCTTCTGCAGCCATGACACCACCGACATTGTCAGCACCAGTTTCCTGCAAAGTCTTAACTGCCGTTGAAATGTAGTTCGTCGGAAACATCGCGTGACCGTCAACGCGAATGATGAACTCAGATTCCGCATTCGCAGCAGCAATTGCCGCGTTCAAACCAGCAGCTGTGCGCCCGGTTGGATTTGACACAGTGCGCACTCGCGGATCGGTAGCGGTTAATTGCGCAGCGATCGAATCAGTGGCGTCGGTAGAAGGTCCCAAGGCTAAAACAACATCTAATTGCCCTTGATAATCCTGAGCCAGCACCCGCTCAACGGCCTCTTGCAGATGCAGTTCCTCGTTGAGCACAGGCATGACAATGCTCACACTCGGCCACAGCCTTGAATTACTACTCTGCACGTCCACAGACGGTACCGGCAATGTGTGCCTACAGCCCGGCGCGCCCACGCTGTTACTGCGTGAAATAGATCTCTACGATTACCCATATGAACCAGCCGGGCCTGAACTTCGTCCAAACCCTCATGAATGGGATACCCCAGTGAGCGGCTACGACGACTTCTTCCGCCCCGACTCAGGTGGCAACACTGGCGAGAGCCTTCCGCCGCAACTATCCCCACGTGCTCCTGCGCCTAAAAAAACAGGCCCCAACTACCGCCGGATCATCGGCTGGATCTCAGGAATCACAGCCTTAATCATTTTGGGTGTGAGCGGGATTGGTTACACCGCCCTGAACAACTACACAGGAAAAATCACAAAACAAGATGTCTTCGCCGGCGTTGGCGATCGCACCGCAGCGCCCGAGCCCGGAGCTCCGCTGAACATCTTGCTCGTGGGGTCTGATTCGCGGTTAGGACTCACCCGCGGCCAGCGCAACAAACTTTCCACGGGTAAGGACCAAGGTGCCCGCTCGGACACCATGATCTTGATGCACATCTCAGCTGATAACTCTCGGGTCACGTTGGTCTCCTTCCCCCGCGACTCCTACGTGAGCATTCCGGCCTACACAGATAAGAACGGAAAGAAGCATTCAGCATCAAAGAACAAGATCAATGCTTCGTTTTCCTACGGCGGTCCCACGCTGACCATTCGCACTATTCAGGCCAACACCGGACTGAAGATTGACCACTACGTTGAGGTCAATATCGCCGGGTTTGTCAAAGTTGTTGATTCAATCGGGGGTGCCCAGGTTTGTGTGGCAACGGCTGTCAACGACAAGGACAGTGGCCTGAAGCTGTCTAAGGGAAAGCACCTACTCAACGGAGCACAAGCCTTGGCCTATGTGCGAGCCCGTCATATCTACGCTGATCAAGACCTCGGCCGGATCAGGGCTCAACAAGCATTTATCGGTTCCGTGGCGCGCAAAGCGCTCAGTGCACAAACCCTGACAAACCCACTCAAGCTCAATGCTTTCCTTGATGCGGCGTTGGCCTCAGTGACAACAGATACTCAGCTCGACCAAAAAGCGATCCTGAATTTGGCTAACCGCCTTCGAAATGTTCAAGCCGACCAAATTCAATTTTTGACGGTTCCACTTTCTAACGACAACTACCGAGTTCCAGGTGTTGGATCTTCTGTTTTGTGGAGCGGTCCGAAATCAACCGAGCTATTTACCAAACTTCGCAATGACGAACCGGTCGTGCCCAAGCCACCGGCCGTTAAAGCCACCATTCCGCCGGGCTTGATCAAGGTGCAGGTCCTCAATGGGGCCGGTGTCGCAGGCTTAGGTGCCAAAGCCGCTAATGATCTTGCACGTATCGGATTCGGGATGGCCGGTCCAGCCAAGAATGCTGATGTCACCGGCCAAACCGGCACAGTGATCAAATACGACCCATCAAATGCTGCCCAACTCAAAACACTTCAAGCAGCACTTCCCGATGCAACCACACTGGCTGTCACCGGACTAGGGACCACGTTCCAGGTGGTCGTTGGTTCAACCTGGAGTGGAGCAACGCGCGTGGTCATCTCCACTGCCACGCCAAAGTCTGCCGTGAAATCAATCTCGGCAGCCGATACAACCTGCACCTAACGCAGTTGCCGCGAGGCCTCAATAGCTGCTCGGTGGTCAAGTCTGGATTGACGGCGAATATCGGCCTCGGTATTGCGGCGACGATCTTCATCAGTTTCAGGAATGACCGCAGGAACGGCCATCGGGCGCTGGTTCTCATCAATGCCAACAAAGACCAGATAGGCACTGGCCACGTGCTCCGGTGCAGTAACTGAGCCATCGAAGCGCTCAGCGGTGACGCGCACGCCAATTTCCATTGACGTCTTGCCTGTTCCATTAACTGATGCATAAGCGGTAACCAGGTCACCCACATGCACTGGCACTGATAAGACCATCTCGTCCATCGCCACCGTCACCGCTCGGCCGCCACGACAATGACGCTGAGCGCACGCCCCAGCGGCCTCATCAACAAGTTTCATGATCACCCCACCATGGATATTTCCATGAATGTTCGTGTCAGTTATTTGCATGACATGCGCAAGACGTGCGCGAGAAGCCGAAACCGGGGTGCCCTGTCCTGAGTTCATAACTCAATGGTGGGTCAATTAACCCCGGCCAAGCAGATGACGCGCCATAACCACACGCTGAATCTGATTGGTTCCTTCATAAATTTGTGTGATCTTCGCATCGCGCATCATGCGCTCCACCGGATACTCGCGCGAATAGCCATAGCCCCCAAGTAACTGCACAGCATCCGTGGTGATCTCCATGGCAACATCTGAGGCAAAGCACTTTGCGGCAGCCCCAAAGTAGGTCAAGTCAGCATCTCCACGCTCAGACTTGGCTGCGGCGGCATAGGTAATTTGTCGGGCCGCCTCGAGCTTCATGCCCATATCGGCGAGCATGAACTGCAAACCCTGAAACTCTGCGATGGCCTTTCCGAATTGCTTGCGCTCCTTCAAATACGCGGCTGCATAGTCCAGTGCGCCTTGGGCAATTCCTACAGCTTGGGCAGCGATCGTGACTCGAGTGTGGTCCAGAGTCTGCAGAGCCAGTTTGAAACCAGCGCCTTCTTGACCGATAAGTCGATCGGCTGGAATGCGGACATTGTCCAAATAGATCTCACGAGTCGGAGACCCCTTGATGCCGAGCTTTTTTTCCAACTCGCCCACGCTAAAGCCAACATCTGAATCCTCAACGACGAATGCGCTGATACCGCGGGATCGCTCATCAGGATTGGTCGATGCAAAGACGGTGTAGAAACGAGATACACCAGCATTGGTAATCCACCGCTTCACGCCATTGAGTACCCACTCATCACCATCGCGAACGGCCCGAGTGCGCATGCTGGCCGCATCGCTGCCAGCTTCAGGTTCGGATAACGCGTAGGAGAACAAGGCTTCACCGGCAGCAAGCGGGCGTAAGTACTGTTCTTTAATTTCGGTGGTGCCCACCAATATCAAGGGCAACGAGCCCAACTTGTTGACCGCAGGAATTAACGAGGATGAGGCGCAAGCCCGAGCCACTTCTTCAATGACAATTGCGGTCGCCAATGCATCAGCTCCGTTGCCACCAAATTCGGCTGGCACATGCAAGGCGTGCATCTCGGAAGCCACCAGTGCCTCCAGCGCCTCCTGCGGAAAACGAGCCTGGTCATCGACCTCCGCCGCAAAGGGGGCGATCTGCTTGGTGGCTAGGTCACGAACCGCCTCCCGCAGGTCTTCGTGCTCCTGGGCTGGGCGATAGAGATCAAAGTCCGGGGTCAAGAGGGGACTCCTTGTCAGGCGGGGCATGTGAGCGTAAGTGACTGGCCAGTAACCAATGGTAGGACAGCCCCTCGGTCCTGCACTTTCGGCCATGGCTGGCATACCCTGTCCGTAATGGCGAAGACAGAACTTCCCCCGCCTAGCGCCGGCCAAGCAGGATCAACCGAAGGCGCCACAGCGGACGGGATGACCCGGGCCCAGCGGCGCGTAGCCGCTCGCGAGACTCGCCTACCCAAAAATCAGCCCATCACTCGGCTACGTGAAGTGGACCTCCTGAGATTCATCGCAGCCGCAGCAGTGATGCTCTTCCACTACACAGCACGCCTCAACCCAGCTTGGGGTGCCGATGTAACTCCCGCATCAGTTTTCCCGCAACTGTCCCAATTCACTCGCTATGGCTTCCTCGGCGTTGAACTGTTCTTCTTGATTTCAGGCTTTGTCATCTTGATGACTGCTTGGGGTCGCAAGGTCGGCGAATTCACCATCGCACGATTCACTCGACTTTTCCCCGCCTATGTATTCGCGGTGATTTTCACCACCATTATCGTGACCGCCTTCAGTCGCATCGGCAATGATCCAGGACCACTGCAGATCCTGACGAACATGACCTTGCTTCAAGAACCACTGGGCATTGCAAGTGTTGATGGTGTCTATTGGTCGCTTTTGGTTGAACTCAAGTTCTATTTCTTGATGGCGTGCTTGGTCGCATTTGGTGTCACTTACCGTCGAGTGGTCTCGTTTATGGGACTGTGGCTGATCGCCACTGTGGCCCTACAAGCAGCCGCCACCCAAGGACAAAATATTGCGTTTCTCGACTTCTTCCTCTTCCCCCGTTGGAGTCCGTACTTCATCGCCGGAATGGCGTTCTATTTGATCCACAAGTTCGGTTCAAATCTGGTGCTCTGGATCATGGTCTTCGTCACCTGGATCATCACTTTGTCCACCGTGGCCAAGGAAGCTGCAGGAGCCGAGCGCATCGTGGGAGTTCCCGTTAATCCGGTCACAATGTACGCAGGAATCACCGCTATTTACTTGGTGATGGCACTTGTGGCTGTTGGAGGCCTGAGATGGATGTCTTGGCGTCGACTGACCACCCTTGGCGTCTTGACCTATCCGCTCTATCTGCTCCACGAGTGGATAGGTTGGGTCATCATCGATCGATTGCACGCCGACTTCACCCCATGGCAGACCTTGGGGATCACCGTGGCCAGCATGATCGCCTTAGCCTGGCTTGTGGCGCACTTCATTGAGGCCCCTTTATCAAAGACCGTACGAAACGCACTGAACCGATCACTGCAACAGATGCGTGCGGAAGGTCGGTAACCTCACACCTATGCGCATCTCCGTGATCGGCACTGGATACCTCGGTGTCACCCATGCCGCTTGCATGGCCGATCTTGGCCATGACGTCATCGGAATTGACATCGATGCTGAAAAGGTGGCCGCCCTCAACGAAGGGGTCCTCCCCTTTCATGAACCTGAGCTCCCTCAAGTGCTTCAACGCGCCTTGGCATCAGGACGGCTGACCTTCACCACGTCTTGGTCACAAGTAGCCCAAAGTGCTGACGTTCACTTCCTGTGCGTGGGAACCCCGCAACAGCCGAACTCACCAGCAGCCGATCTGTCTCAAGTCAACGGCGCTATCGCCGCACTCGCGCCACACCTTGATCGGCCAACCCTGGTGGTGGGAAAGTCGACGGTTCCGGTAGGCACCGCGCAACGTTTGACCGCTGAACTCCAAGCAAGCGCTCCTGCCGGGAGCGATGTCCACCTGGCGTGGAATCCCGAATTCCTACGCGAAGGTCACGCCGTCGCAGACACTCTTGAGCCCGATCGATTGGTCATCGGAGTTACTGCAAGATCTGATGAGGCAATCCTGCGAGAGGTGTACGACAAACTCCTGCGTGCCTCCGTTCCCCTGATCGTCGCGGATCTACCCACGGCTGAATTGGTGAAAACAGCAGCCAATGCTTTCCTAGCCACGAAGATTTCCTTCATCAACGCGATGGCCGAACTGTGCGAGGCAACCGGTGCGGACGTGAGCGTGTTGGCTGATGCCATCGGACAAGACGAGCGCATTGGTCGGCGCTTTCTTAACGCCGGATTGGGTTTTGGCGGCGGTTGCTTGCCGAAAGATATTCGCGCTTTCCGAGCCCGTGCCAGTGAGCTTGGAGTCGGTGATGCGCTGAGTTTCCTCGATGATGTTGATGCCATCAACCAACGATGCCGAACCCGCGCGGTCGCCGCAGCACTAACTTTGTGTGCAGGCTCACTGAAGGATAAGAAGGCCGCTGTTCTTGGTGCCGCATTTAAGCCTGACAGCGATGATGTACGAGATTCACCGGCCCTTGATGTTGCCCGCGAACTTCAAGAGCTTGGCGCTATCGTCACGATTTACGATCCGCAGGCAAACAGCACGGCCGCACAACGACTTCCCAGTGCCACTTACGCTGACTCAACCCAAGAAGCAGTTTCTGGAGCCGAGGTGGTTTTACTTCTGACTGAATGGAACGAATTCCGGTCTTTAGATCCGCTGACGCTTAAGGATCTAGTGGCACAGCCCATCATGATAGACGGGCGAAATGTTCTTGATCGCCAACTCTGGGCCGATTCTGGGTGGACCATCCACAGCTTGGGCCGCGGAACGCTTTCTTAGCGACGCAGGTTTTCACCCTTAGACTTGGCCACCGCGTTCAATTCGGCTTGAAACTTCACCATCGCTGTGCGCAACGATTCATCGGCAACACCAAGGATGCGAACAGCCAGCAAGCCAGCATTGCGGGCATTGTCAACGGCAACTGTTGCGACAGGGACACCCGCCGGCATCTGCACAATGGAGAGTAAGGAATCAAGTCCATCGAGATTTTTTAGCGAAACTGGAACACCGATGACTGGAATGGGTGTGACGGCGGCCAACATGCCAGGCAAATGAGCCGCACCACCGGCTCCAGCGATGATGACCGCAAGTCCGCGATCGGCTGCCGTTCGGCCGTACTCAATCATCTCCGCTGGCATGCGATGAGCCGAGACAACATCTGCTTCATACGGCACGGAAAATTCATCGAGGGCATCAGCGGCAGCTTGCATCACCGGCCAGTCAGAATCGCTGCCCATTACTAGTCCAACAATTGGTGCCTGCTGGCTCATTGCATCTCCCATCGAGTACCGCTACTGCGTAATTTCACCAGTTAAGTAAGCGGCAGCATGCCGCCCACGCTCAAGCAGATCGTCAAGATCATCGCCAATAACGGTGACATGTCCGACCTTACGGCCAGGACGAACTGCTTTGCCGTACATATGGATCTTCAAGCCGGGGTCATGGGCCATGCAGTGCAAATACGCCTTGTACACGTCTGGGTGATCGCCACCAAGAACGTTGACCATCACCGCGTAAGGAGCAACAGCTGCTGTCGAACCAAGAGGCAGGTCTAAGACCGCCCGAAGGTGCTGTTCAAATTGGCTGGTTACCGCGCCATCAATGCTCCAGTGACCGCTGTTGTGTGGGCGCATCGCCAATTCATTAACTAAGACTCCCTGGTCGGTTAAAAACATTTCCACGGCGAGCATCCCAGTGACTTCAATGACCTGTGCGATTCTCAACGCGATGGCCTGAGCAGCCAGCGCTAGATCCTCATCAATGGGAGCGGGAGCGATAACTTCACGACATACGCCATCACGCTGGGTGGTTTGCACCACTGGGTACACCGCTGCTTGTCCATGGGGAGAGCGAGCAACTTGAACAGCCAGCTCGCAACTGAAATCGACATATTGTTCGGCCAGCCATTGTCCGTTTGAGCCGGCCATCAGCTCTTGGGCTTGGACTTGATCACGGACGATGAGAACACCTTTGCCGTCGTATCCACCACGTGCAGTTTTCAGGACAACCGGCCAACCGCAGGTCTGCGCAAATTCAGCAACATCGCTAGCGCTAGCCACTTCGCGCCAAGCAGGGCAAGGGATACCAGCAGCGGACAAAGTTTTTCGCATTTCAAGCTTGTCTTGTGCATTGATCAGCGCAGCAGGTCCTGGTCGGACCAGAATTCCCTCAGCCACAAGGGCATCTAAATGGTGCGTTGGCACATGTTCATGATCAAAGGTCAGGACATCGCACCCACGCGCAAAGGCAAGCAAGTCCTCATATTTGTTGTGATCCCCGATAAAGGCTGACCGCACCACCTGGGCGGCCGATTCGTCAGCATCTAAGGCTAGAACTTCGAAACCAACGCCAAGCCCGATCGCTGCTTGCGCGCACATGCGGGCTAATTGCCCGCCGCCGACCATGCCAACCACTGGGAAACTCACTGGCTAATCCTACCGGTCGGCTAGGCCAACTCTGCGTGTGGAGCAGGTAACCTGTTGTCCATGAGGGCTTTGTATCAACGCTTCGCACACCTCATACATGAACTAGCAAAATTCGGCGTTGTCGGCGCTTTTGCATTTGTTATCGACGTTGGAACTTTCAATCTCTTGCGCTACGCCGGGACGGGTGGTCAAGGACCGCTTTTTTCACATCCTCTGACTGCCAAAGCTATCGCCGCCCTACTTGGTATGACGTTTGCCTATTTTGCGAACAGGCACTGGACATGGGGCGATCGGGAGCGAACAAGTTTTCGCCGTGAATATGTCTTATTCTTCGCCTTCAATGGAGTTGCACTGGTCATTGCCGAAGGTGTGCTGTGGATCAGTCACTACAAACTTGGATTTACCTCAGCTCTTGCCGACAATATTTCCGCGAACGTCATTGGACTGCTACTGGGAACTGCTTTCCGGTTTTACGCCTACCGACGTTGGGTCTTCCCCGAGACACTCGAGGCTGCCCTTGGTGAAGAAAGCTCGCCAGGATCGCCTTCGGCCACCACGGCCTGAGTTAGAGAATCAAGTTCTTGACCATCTTTGTCCCGTTGCACCAGGAAGAGAGCAAACTTTGTGGGCTCAGTTGAGACCAACTCGAGTCGCCCACCAAGGTGTTCAGCCAGTGCTCGAGCTACCGACAATCCCAGGCCGGTGCCTTCGCCCCCAGTGACCCGACGTTCGAACAGGGAACTTCGAAGGTCGGCAGAAATCGAATTACCTTCGTCTTGCACGTCAACAACGGCTAGGCCAGCCGAATCTCGAACACTTACCTTCACTGTTCCCTCGCCATGAACCAATGCGTTATCAATCAGGGTGGCCAAGATCTGCTGGAGTGGGCCAAGTAGTCCAGAGACAACAATGTCTGAATGCACGATTGAGAGCTGACGCCCCGAGGTTGCGTGCTTGGAAAAAATTGGCGCCCATTCGGCTTCTTGTTGCATCAAAACTTCGCGAAGGTTCACATCGGTTGACGACACATCAAGGTTCTTACTAACGGCTAACAAATCCACGACCACAGACCGAAGGCGATCGACTTGCTCATGAGCGGTGGAAATTCCAGCTCGCGCCGAATCCAGATCCACCCGATCAATGGCCTGCAACACCTCATCGAGTTGAAGTTCGATGGCGGTCAGCGGCGTGCGAATTTGATGGGTCACATCGGCAACGAGCCGGCGATCGGTTTGCGCCATTGATGCAACTCGCTCAGAACTAGCATCCAAACTGTCGGCGATTTGATCAAGGTCGGCCATCCCATAGCGCCTTGCCGGGCGCAAGTCACCACTTCCAATGCGGGCCGCATCATCTGCAAGCGTGTCCAGCACTGAGGTCAATGTGCGAGAGCGCCGAAGTGCAACCAAGAATGCCACCAACATAGCAAGACCAATGATGACGATGATGTTCAGCGCCACCTTTGTCAGTGAAACCACTGAATTGATTGGTTGAGTAATCACCGATCGAAAGCCGGCCTGTTCACTTACTCCAGTAACTACCGGACCCGATGGTTGTGCCCCAAAACTCACCGTTGTGCCGTCAGGTTCAGTGATCACTGTGAGCCGGTTTTGCGGGAAATACGGCGCCAACGAGGCGGCATCGTTACTAAGGCCTTGAGACTGACGATATTGAACGACCCTCAGCGCGTTTTGGGCTTCCTGTTGGGCAATGGTGTTGGCCCTAGACCTGATCCCAAGGCTTGAAAACGAGAGCAAGGGAATAGCGATTATCAAAGCCGTGGCAAACACAGTTGTCACAATTGCAACGATTATTCGACGGCGCACGTCAGTTCCCAGGATGGGTTTCGAAGCGCAGACCAACACCGCGCACCGTTGAGATGTAGCGGGAATCCGATGCCGAGTCGCCTAACTTGCGTCGCAACCACGACACATGCATATCTAAAGTCTTACTCGACCCGTACCAGTGCGTGTGCCACACCTCACGCATCAATCTCTCCCGCGCAATGGTGTTGCCATGTTCCTTCATGAGCGCGTGCAGGAGATCAAATTCCATCCGGCTGAGATTAAGTTCACGATCCCCAACAAATGCCTTACGTGCATCGGCATCAAGGATCACATCTTGCACGCGCAGGGTATTGGCGTGGTCGACTTGACCCCGACGAAGCAGGGAGCGAATTCGGGCCATCAATTCCTTGGCCCGGAACGGCTTTGACACGTAGTCATCAGCACCCATCTCAAGCCCCACAACCACATCCATCTCAGAGCCACGGGCTGTCAAAATCAAAATAGGCAACCGTGGATCGCTGGCTCGAATTGTCCGGCAAACCTCTAGCCCATCAATATCTGGAAGACCAAGATCAAGAATTAGAAGGTCCTGTTTTCCTTTGCGCATGCTGTCAATGGCCTCTTGCCCGAGCTGCGCTAGTTGGACCTCATGACCTTCACGTTCGAGCGCGCGTGCAAGCGGTGCAGCAATAGCTACATCATCTTCAACGAGCAGGACACGTCCCATATGTCCAACTTAGACCTATCCGGCAAGAGCCGATCCCAAAAGGGCTCGCAAGGTGGCTGAAACTCCCACAAGGTGGTCATCGGTATCACCAAGGACCTCCACTAGCCAAGACCCACTCACGGCAGCGGCCACTGTCGAACAGCCCCTCACCCGAGCCAAGTCAGCGGTCTCATCGTCAGCGCGCACCAAGACACCCACGCCGCTGGCCGCCTCCCACCACGTCGGGTCGTTGGTGAGGTCTTGACCGCTGGTGACGTCTAATCCATCACGCACCGTTGAAAATGCAACGGCACGAGTGGTGCCCCCATCAATGATTGATACAACCCAACCCACTGCGCCGATCACATCGGCAGCCGCATCAATGACCGCAACAAGTCGATCAATAGGGCTCAGTTGTGCTGACATGACCAAGACGCGAAGACCAGCTTCGAGTGCGTTATTTGCCCGCTCAGCATTTGTTGCCCAAACAGGACCAGAGCGCCTACGCCTGCGCCGCTCAATGGGTTCAGTCAAGGGAGTGTCACGGCCGGCCAGCAGGACGCGACTCGACCCTTCCCGCTTTGCCGCATACTGCGCCTCATCAGCCCATCCCAAAAGCCGACGCGAGGTTACTTCACCACTAACCCCGGGGGCCGAGGTTGATGACACCCCAATCGCCAAACCACCTGGGTACATTGATTTTTCTAGCGCGTTCAAAATTGAGTTAGCAAACGGTTCTGCTTCTTCTAATGCTAAGCCCGGAAGGATGATGGCAAATTCATCGCCACCGATTCGACCGGCCAGTGAGCGCGGCACTCGCCCTGCTGATTGTGAAATTGCGTCAGCGCATGCGCGAATGAGGCGGTCCCCTGCTTGATGGCCTTCATTATCGTTAGCAAATTTCAAACCGTTGACATCTGCCATCACCACCGACACCGGTATATTCGTGACTTGATATTCCACCAACGCTCGCTCAAGGGCCAGATCAATAGCTCGCCGATTGGCAAGGCCGGTTAACGGATCGGAATAGACCAAATGTTCAACCCGTGAAAAACGCTCTGCCTGAGCTAAACCCGATGCCAACACAGCTGAAAGTGCCTCACCAAGTTCAATATCGGCATCTTCAAAAACTGCTTCACCTACGGCGCGGGTGGCAAAGACTTGGCCCCAAATTCGGCCATCAAGCAAAATGGGGATGACGAGAGCACAGGCCTTCCCGCGAACAGTCAAGTGGCGAATGGCTTCAGGATCGGCCTGCGGATCATTGATGTTAAGGACGTACCCAGCCGCATCGTGGGCAAGCAGATCCACCATAGGAAGTTCCTGCAGCGTCGAGGTGAGTTCAGTGGGCTGGGCCTGCTCCCAATCAGCCAACGCGCCCACATTGATCAGCGTCGCAATGACTCCGCGGTCCCGCTCAAGGTGGCCTATGGCAACTGAGGATGCACCTAGGGCGAACCGAACTTCGTTGGCAGCCGTTTCTAAGAGTTCTGACATCTCTCGTGGTTCCGAGAGGACTCGCGACAATCGTGCGACGCTACGCAACCGCGAACGAGCAAGATCGGAATCCACGACTAATCCTTCGCTGGCTTAGGAGCCATCACTTGGCGCACCGGGCCCAGCCGAGCGACGGCGCAGATCATCTGCTTCGTACAAGCGATACACCTCGCGTTGAATGTTTTCAACATCTGGAACGCTGGCGATGATCAATGACCCTTGTTCGGCGGCCGATTGGACGCTTAATGTGCCGCAATTCAAAATCCGCTCAGTTACCGTCTTATCGAAGGTGACGTTGTTAACTCGGGAGAGCGGCATATCGCGACCGATCCGACGAAACAAACCAGTGCGCACAATGATTCGGCGATTGGTGAAGACATAATCTGTTGTAAACCAATTCAAGAACGGTCTGAGGCACCAGCCGAGGATCAACACCACGGCCGAGACCCACGTGATACCACCAACTAGGCGAGCTACAAACCCCGAGCCATTAAAGGTGGACAACAAGAACGAAGCTCCGGCGACGGTAAGGATTAAAACCACGGCAGGCACGATCAAGGAGCGCCAATGTGGTCTCATCTCAAACGCGATGCTCTCGCCATCACCGAGCAACTTGGCTGGATAGGTCATGCTTCATCGTTCCATGCTGGCCATGGGCTCGCCTACCGACCCGCCTACCCCAACCTGACGACGCGTTAGCGAACCTGAACAACGTCCCCAGCGGTCACGCAGACCCGCTGCCCAGCACTCGTGCTGACCACAAGAGCCCCAGTGGGTTCGATATCTACGGCTTGGCCTGTGAGTACCTGCCCCGATGGCAAGGTCACATCAACCGTGCTGCCAAGAGTTGAACTCAACCTTCGGTAAGGATCCAACACATCCAATGGCCATGGCTGATCAACCGCTAAGTCAGACAGCATTGACCCAATGCTCGCCAACACAGTGGTAAAGAAATGTGGCACGGCTTGGTCTGACCCAATGGCATCTTCAAGTAAGAGCGAGGTTGCCATGTCAATCGGCGGCTGCGACATCATCGTGTTGATGCCTACCCCGATGATTAAGGCATCGGGAGGGCAGTGATTAACCAATATGCCGGAGAGCTTTTTTTGGTTGATCAAGATGTCGTTGGGCCATTTGACCGAAGCCGACAAACCAAACTCGTCCGCTAGGGCCTGGGCAATGGCAACAGCGGTCAGCAGTGGCACAATGCCAAGATCTGCAACTGCTCGCGGCGATCTCAACAAGAGGGAAAACCACAGACCTTGACCGGCGGGGCTTTCCCACGCACGCTCGAGCCGACCTCTGCCCTGCACCTGTTCGTGTGCCAGCAAAACAAGACCTGACTGCGCTCCAGCCTGCGCGTGGCCGACCAGGTCGGCTTGAGTTGAGCCAGTTTGCGAAACCTCGACCAGCTTGTGCCACGGCTTAGGAAGGATGATGTCCACGTGGCTAGGCTACGGATGAATTGTTTCGCGTGCTTGGAGGACTCATGGCAAAGGCTCAGGCGGGCAACCCTGCCGAGATCGACATCCACACCACGGCCGGCAAGATCGCCGACCTTGAGGGCCGGCGCTACCAAGCCACCCACGCCGCTTCTCAAGCCGCCGTTGAGAAGCAACATGCCCGCGGAAAGAAGACCGCTCGAGAGCGCATTGACCTACTTCTCGATGAAGGCTCCTTTGTCGAATTTGATGAGTTGGCACGGCACCGCTCAACCAACTTCGGCCAAGAAAGCAATCGCCCCTACGGCGATGGTGTAGTCACCGGATACGGAACTGTAGATGGCCGTCCGGTTGCGGTGTTCTCACAAGACTTCACAGTCTTTGGTGGATCTTTGGGCGAAGTCTTCGGCGAAAAGATCGTCAAAGTCATGGACTTTGCCCTCAAGACCGGCTGCCCCATGATCGGAATCAACGACTCTGGTGGCGCACGCATTCAAGAAGGCGTTGTGGCTCTTGGTCTTTACGCCGAAATTTTCAAGCGCAATGTTCATGCCTCAGGAGTCATTCCTCAAATCTCGTTAATCCTTGGACCGTGTGCAGGTGGCGCCGTTTACTCCCCGGCCATCACCGACTTCACCATCATGGTTGACCAAACCTCCCACATGTTTATCACCGGACCTGAGGTCATCAAAACTGTCACCGGGGAAGACGTTGAGATGGAAGAACTTGGTGGCGCACGAACCCACAACACCAAGTCAGGTAATGCTCACTACTTCGCCGCCGACGAAGAAGACGCCATCGACTACGCCAAGTCGCTGCTGGCTCACCTTCCGTCAAACAACCTCTCCGATCCACCGGCCTACCCCGAACAGGCCGACCTGGCAATTAGTGATGAGGATCGCGAACTTGACACGTTGATTCCCGATTCAGCCAACCAGCCCTATGACATTCGCACTGTCATTGAGCACGTAGTTGATGAGGGTGACTTCCTCGAGGTGCAGGCGCTGTTTGCACCTAACATCGTCATCGGATTTGGCCGCGTTGAAGGTAATGTTGTCGGAATTGTCGCCAACCAACCTATGCAGTTTGCTGGCTGCCTTGATATTGATGCCTCGGAAAAAGCGGCTCGATTTGTTCGAACCTGCGATGCATTTAATGTTCCCGTTGTCACCTTCGTTGACGTACCGGGATTCTTGCCCGGTGCTGATCAAGAATGGAACGGAATTATTCGTCGTGGCGCGAAATTGATTTATGCCTACGCGGAAGCAACGGTTCCACTGGTTACCGTCATTACCCGTAAGGCCTACGGAGGCGCTTACGACGTTATGGGATCCAAGCACCTAGGCGCTGACATCAACTTGGCTTGGCCAACAGCACAAATTGCGGTGATGGGAGCTCAAGGCGCGGTGAACATTTTGTATCGCAAGGAGCTAGCCGACGCGAAGGATCCAGCGCAGCGACGAACTGAACTTCAAAATGACTATGAAGACATGCTGTGTAACCCATATGTGGCCTGCGAGCGCGGCTACGTTGACGAAGTCATTTTGCCCTCTGAAACCCGTGCTCGAGTTACCACTGCGCTGCGAGCGTTAAGTACCAAGCGAGCCTCGATGCCACCACGCAAGCACGGGAACATTCCACTGTAATGACGAGCTCATTTGATATTGCTGTGTGCGCTGGAAACCCCAGCCCAGAGGAACTGGCTGCGGTCATCGCTGTGTTGATGAGTGCATCAAGTACCTCAGATACAAGTGCTCACGCGACCCAATCAAAGTGGAACCACCCAAGTAGCCGGGTTCGCACACCTGTTAGTCCAGGCCCGAATGCTTGGCGTACTTCGGGGCGGTTCTAAGGGTAATCATGAAGCGCATAATTTTGGCCAGTGCATCAAGCGCACGTTCGCGGCTACTGAGTGCAAGTGGCATTGCGCACTCGACCTTGGTCAGCGGAGTGGACGAGGCCGCACATGTGGCAAGTCTTGGGCCAAGTCCGTTGCCCACCACGGTCGCGTTATCGCTTTCGCAGGCAAAGGCGCAAGCCGTTGCACAGCTGATGGATGCCAGCGATCAGCGAAGAACCTACGTTGTCGGTTGCGATAGTTTGCTTGAACTTGACGGGCAGATATTTGGCAAGCCAGCAGATCTTGAAGAAGCTGCCCGCCGTTGGCAAGCCATGCGCGGACGTACCGGCACTTTGCATACCGGGCACACCGTCATAGATATTCAAGGTCAAGTCTGGGTGCATGATGTCGCCTCAACGGCGGTTAACTTTGGCACCCCTGACGACGATGAGGTTTTGAACTACCTTGCAACCGGAGAATCGCTCAATGTTGCTGGCGGGTTCACCCTTGATGCGCTCAGCGCCCCGTTCATTGACAGCATTGTTGGAGACCCGTCAAATGTGATCGGCCTGTCGTTGCCACTGCTACGACGGCTAATGCGGGAATTGGGCGTTCGCTGGACTGATTTGTGGACCCAAGCCAGCGTCTGACCCCCTGAAGAACGGCACTGAGAAATACCTGAGGGTCTACCCCTGAGGCCTCAATCAGTTGCCTAGACTGAGCAGGCGCTACGGCGCATAAGTCCGAGTCGACTGAATTGAAGGGTTTAAACGTGCGCAAGGTCCTCATTGCCAACCGCGGTGAAATTGCGATTCGAGTAGCGCGCGCCTGTCGCGACGCTGGCCTGACCAGTGTGGCCGTGTACGCGGATTCGGATCGCGATGCCCAACACGTCAAGGCTGCCGATGAGGCATATTCGCTCGGCGGATCAACTGCAGCTGAGACGTACCTAGTGATCGACAAGTTGCTTGCTGTTGCCAAGCAAAGCGGTGCCGATGCCGTCCACCCTGGCTATGGGTTCTTGAGCGAAAACGCGACCTTTGCCCAAGCAGTTATTGATGCCGGACTGACCTGGATTGGCCCTCCGCCTAGCGCTATCGACTCGCTGGGTGACAAGGTTAAAGCTCGTCACATTGCACAGCGGGCTGGTGCTCCCTTAGTTGCTGGCACTGCCGATCCGGTTGAAAATGCGGACGAAGTTGTCGCCTTTGCGAAGGAACACGGTTTACCTATCGCGATCAAGGCTGCCTTCGGCGGTGGCGGTCGTGGTCTAAAAGTCGCATGGACCATTGAGGAAATTCCCGAACTCTTTGAATCAGCTGTGCGTGAGGCCGTTGCAGCTTTCGGTCGCGGGGAATGCTTTGTTGAGCGTTACCTTGACCGACCACGGCATGTTGAGACTCAGGTTCTTGCCGATCAGCACGGAAACGTCGTGGTGGTTTCAACCCGTGACTGCTCCTTACAACGTCGCCACCAAAAACTCGTTGAAGAAGCTCCCGCCCCATTCCTTAGTGATGAGCAAAATGCTGAGCTGTATCGCGCATCGAAAGCCATCATTGCTGAAGCGGGCTACTTCGGAGCCGGCACTTGCGAATTCCTCGTCGGACAAGACGGCACCATTTCCTTCCTTGAAGTTAATACGCGTTTGCAGGTTGAACACCCAGTCAGTGAAGAAGTCACTGGCCTGGACCTTGTGCGCGAGCAATTCCGCATCGCCGATGGTGAAGTGTTGGGATACCAGGATCCAGCAGTTACCGGCCACTCCTTCGAGTTCCGCATTAACGGCGAAGATCCGGGCCGTAACTTCCTGCCCGCTCCTGGCGTTCTGGTTTCCTGGGAGCCACCCAGTGGCCCTGGAGTTCGCCTGGATGCAGGGTTTATCCAAGGTGATGTGATCGGCGGAAACTTCGACTCACTTCTGGCCAAATTGATTGTCACTGGGACAACTCGTCAACAAGCACTTGAGCGCTCACGTCGAGCATTAGATGAATTTGTGATTGATGGAATTCCTACTGCCCTGACCTTCCACAGCGTCGTGGTTCGCGAGCCAGATTTTGCCCCTGACAATCCTGAGGATTCATTCAAGGTTCACACTCGTTGGATTGAAACTGAGTTCAACAATGAAATCCCGGCCTACAGCGGAACTATTGCGCAGGCTCCTGAGGATGGTCAGCGTCAAGCGCTCACTGTTGAGGTGGGCGGCAAGCGCGTTGAGGTTGTGGTTCCGGCCGGCTTAAGTCTTGGGGGTGCAGGCAACTCTGGTGGTTCCTCGAAGAAGCCAACCAAGCGAGCCGGTAGTAAGAAGGCCAGTGCGGCAGCCAGCGGTGACTCGTTGACTTCACCTATGCAGGGAACCATCGTCAAATTAGCTGTTGAAGAAGGTGCCACGGTTGAGGTTGGCGACCTGATTGTTGTCCTTGAAGCTATGAAAATGGAACAGCCGCTGAACGCACACAAGGCAGGAACGATCACTGGGCTTGCTGCCGAAGTCGGCGCGACTGTCTCGGCTGGCGCCGTGCTGTGTCAGATCAAGGACTAGTTGCTTAGCAGTGGCTTACGCCTAGGTCTATGTGACTTTGGAACCTAATGACTGTGGCCTGACGTACTTCGGCGCTTTTGAGGTCCATGATGTGAAGCACCACTTCAATGAAGGGTGCAGATCGTGACCGATCAACCGGATGAAGGCTTTACTCCGCCTACCCCGCCCCAGCCGCCAGTCGGTGGGACTCCACCACCTCCTCCGCCGCCCCCACCTGCCTACGGCGGTTCCGGTAGCGGATCAGCTGGTGGCGCAAGTTCTGTAGATATTGGCGCAGCCTTCTCGTGGGCCATGAACAAATTTGGCTCTAACGCTGTCATTTTGATAGCTCTGGCGGCCGTAGTGTTCGTCATCCGATTTATCGGAAGCCTTGTCCAAAAAGGAATTCTCAATTCGCTCACTAGTGGTAGCTGCGACACCAGCATCGTGGTCAATGGCCAATCCATTGTCACTAGTGGACCGTGCGTTGCCTCCTTTGCCACGACGATCACCTCTTCGCTGATTACAGCGATCGTGTTTGGTGTCTTGGCGTGGATCGCCACGATCGGGATCTACCGGGCTGCATTGAAGACCACTCAGGGACAAACTCCCGGTTTTGACAACCTCACCACTGGCGAGAACCTCGGCAAGTACATTGCCGTGGCCATTGTGTACGGCTTGCTCATTGGGATCGGTCTTGTCCTTTGTGTAGTTCCCGGAATTGTGGCTGCGTTCTTGTTCCAACTTGCACCGTTTTATGCATTGGACAAGGGATTGTCAGTCGGCGATGCATTGAAGGCCTCATACGAGGCTGCTACCAAGAACTTCGTCCCGGTGCTCCTTATGACCATCATCAGCGCCATCACCGGTTTGGTTGGGTCTTTCCTCTTCGGCGTTTTAACGTTGGTAGCGCTGCCCTTCGCTGCACTTTTTATCGCCCACGTCTATCGCCAGCTCAACCGCGAGGAAATCGCGGCATAACTGCTCAGACAAAAGCCCGGCATCCTTGTGGGTGCCGGGCTTTTGTGAGTTAGGAGCGCAAATGGAGTCGTCGAGCCGCTTCTGCAATGGAGCCTGTCATCGACGGATAGACCGTGAACGAGTTGGCAATTTGATCAACGCTGAGTTGTTGATCAACGGCGATGGCAATGGGATAAATCAATTCGCTGGCCTTTGGAGCCACGACAACTCCGCCAACAACAATGCCGGTACCTGGGCGACAAAAAAGTTTGACAAATCCGTGGGTAACACCTGACATTTTGGCACGGGCATTAGTGGCTAGCGGCAGGTGCACAGAAGTGGCTTCAATCAAGCCATTGTCAATATCGGCCTGCGACCAGCCGACCGTTGCAATTTCTGGGTCCGTAAATACATTGGCGCATACGCCTTTTAAGTCCAGCGGGACAACTGCATCGCCCATCGCATGGCGCATCGCAATCCGGCCCTGCATAGCAGCCGTTGAGGCCAACATCAAAATCCCCGTGCAATCCCCTGCTGCGTAAATCCCCGCAACAGAGGTTCGGGAAACCTTGTCAGTGACGATAAAGCCGGCGTCATCTAAGGCCACTCCTAGACCATCTAGACCCAAATCGGCGGTATTGGGAACCGACCCAACGGCCATGAGGCAATGAGTGCCCTCAACAACTTCGCCACTTTGAAGGACCACTCGCACTCCACTTTCAGTGCGCTCCACCGACGTAGCTCTGGCATTGGACATGATCACCATGCCGCGATGCCTGCATACTTCTTCAACAACTGCCGCTGCATCAGGATCCTCATTGGGCAAGACGCGTGTGCGAGAAGAGATCAAGACAACCTCTGAACCCAGTGCGTTATAGGCCGAGGCAAACTCCGCACCGGTAACACCGGAGCCAACAACAATGAGTTTTTCTGGCAAGGTGGGCAGGTCGTAGATTTGCTCCCAGGTCAAAATCCGCTCGCCGTCGGGTTCGCTGCCTGCCACAATTCGAGGACTCGCACCAGTTGCAATCAAGATCACATCCGCTACAAGTTCTTCATCATTGACCGCAACTACATGTGCCGACTTAAGACGGGCTGAACCGCGGATCAAGGCGATGCCAGCATTGGTCAGCGACATTTGTACATCGTGCGACTGCGCTGTGGCCAAATTCTTAATGCGCGAATTGACTTCCACCATGTCCACATGCACCACACCAGGACTCGGGGCTTGATCGTGAATGCGAACACCCAGCGCGCCAGATTCCGAAGCCATGGTGACCACCTCTGCGGTGGCAATCAGGGTCTTACTGGGTACGCAGTCGGAAAGGACCGCAGAGCCACCCCAACCATGGGCTTCAACAATGCTCACTTGGGCACCTAATTGAGCCGCGACAAGGGCAGCTTCATACCCGCCAGGACCGCCACCGATGATCACTACTGATGTCACAAGCCCAAATTCTGCCCTGAAGGCACTATCGTGCGGACGTGACCCTCTACGCCGCGTACGGATCAAACCTTGATCCCCGTCAAATGCACGAGCGCGCACCCCACTCGCCACCCTCAGGCTCAGGCTGGCTTCAAGGCTGGCGATTGACCTTTGGAGGCGAGGATCTGGGCTGGGAAGGCGCGCTAGCCACCGTAGTCGAAGATGCAGACCATCAGGTCTTTGTCATGCTTTACGACGTCCCCGCCGGAGATGAGCGAGCCCTAGACCAGTGGGAGGGGGCCGAAACCGGCCTCTACCGCAAGCTCAGGGTTCGGGTCCAGGCCATTAATGAGGAAGTTTTGGCTTGGCTCTACGTACTCGATGCCTACGAAGGGGGCCTGCCTTCAGCTCGTTATCTGGGGATCATGGCTGATGCTGCTGAGGCCGCTAGCGCACCGGCTGACTACGTGGCCGACCTGCGGGCTAGGCCCTGCCGCTCCATTGGCGACTAGAGTTTAGGTTTTCCGCCCAATCCGCCGATGATCAAGGCATGGAGGCATACGTGGAGTCCGAAGATATCCGGATTATCCGACCCGCAGCTGTCCTTGACGAGCGCTTAGCCCTGACCGTGGTCAAGGAATTGGAACGTCTTGACGTGACTCTGGGCGGAGTCTGGAACGCCACCACTTCCCTTTGGCAACGCTACGACCGTCCATGGGATGGCCTTGATGGAACCCGTGGCTCAGCCGAACTCATCGGATCTATTGCCGTCATGTACGACACACCGGCCCGACGTCAGATCACTATCTACAAAGTCACGGCTACTGAATTCGGCATTGCCAGCGGGTGGACTGTTGACGGTATTTGTGATGAAGCTTTGGCAAGTGCTGGGATTACTTTGGCCACCTGCCCGCGGGCTGATTTAACCTCGCCACCGCCCAGTGATCCGTTTCGTTCGCGCTAATCCTGATCGAATGCTTGCAGGATCGCTTCAGCTGCCCGACTTGCTGTCATAGACCCAGAAATAACTTCAGTGGTGACCTGCGCTGCTACTGACTGGGCAGCACCCGATGACTTCAGCCGGGAAATCAATTGGTCATTGACCATTGACCACATCCAATCAACCCGCTGAGTGGCGCGACGAGTAGCAATCAAACCAGCATCATGCATACAGGTTCGGTGACGTTCAATCTCATCCCAAAGTTGCGACACTCCCTGACCGGTTAGCCCACTGCAGGTCAGGGCCATGGGTTGCCAGATTGCATCGGGGGGCTGAATCAAGTGCATCGCATCGGTGAGTTCACGCGCAGCACGACCAGCTTCGCTCGCATTGTCACCATCGGCCTTATTAACCGCAATAATGTCGGCTAATTCAAGGACACCCTTTTTGATTCCCTGTAATTGATCGCCCGTTCGAGCCAGCATCAGAACAACAAAACAATCCACCATGTTGGCAACGGCCGTCTCCGACTGCCCGACGCCAACAGTTTCCACCAAGACCACATCAAAGCCAGCGGCTTCAACAACCACCATCGCCTCGCGGGTGGCACGCGTTACACCACCTAAAGTTCCAGACGTTGGCGATGGCCGAATGAACGCTGATTCATTGACCGAGAGCTTTTCCATCCGGGTTTTATCACCCAAGATTGATCCACCACTGCGTGATGATGAGGGGTCAACGGCTAAGACGGCAACCTTGTGACCTGCTCCGGTCAGTTGCATGCCCAAGGTGTCAATCAAGGTCGACTTTCCGGCTCCCGGTACACCGGTGATTCCTACCCGTTGACTATTGCCCGCACGCGGAAGCAACGCAGCCAACATTTCTTGTGCCAAAACCTGGTGGTCAGCACGGGTGCTCTCTACCAGAGTCAGAGCCCGAGCCAACATGGTGCGATCACCGGCGAGAACGCCCTCAACATATGCGTCAAGGCCGAAGGTATCCGCCGGGGAGCTCACGAACGTGCCTGTTCCAGTTTGTCTAAGAGATCATCAGCCGCGGCCGAGATGACGGTGCCTGGCGGGAAGATAGCGGTAGCCCCAGCGGCATAAAGCTCATCAAAGTCTTGAGGAGGAATAACACCGCCAACCACAATCAAAATATCTGCTCGCCCAACCTTGGCCAACTCATCGCGCAACTGAGGCACCAGAGTTAAATGTCCCGCCGCCAATGAGGAAACTCCGACCACATGCACATCGGATTCAGCGGCTTGAGCCGCAACCTCTGCAGGCGTTTGGAACAGTGGGCCGACGTCGACATCGAACCCCAAATCGGCAAAGGCAGTAGCGATAACTTTTTGTCCGCGGTCATGCCCGTCCTGACCCATCTTGGCTACCAAGATGCGTGGACGGCGGCCTTGATTGAGCGCGAAGGCTTCAGTGCGAACGCGCAGAGCACTGACCGAGTCTGACTCGCCCACCTCATTGCTGTACACACCTGAGATCGTACGGATTGAAGCTGTGTGACGACCAAAAACAACCTCTAGCGCGTCGGACATTTCTCCCACGGTTGCCCCGGCTCGGGCCGCATCGATGGAAACTGCCAACAAATTGTGCTCAAGATCGGTGCTTTGCCCCCGGGCAGCATCAGTAAGACGTGCCAAGGCGGCCTGGCAGGCGACTTCGTCTCGCTGGCTCTTAAGTTGCTTCAGTTTTGCCACCTGTTGCTCTCGCACTTGAGCATTTTCGACCTTGAGCACATCAATGTCTTCCCGCTCAAGCAGGCGATACTTATTCACACCGATGACCGGTTGACGGCCTGAATCAATCCGGGCTTGAGTGCGAGCCGCTGCCTCTTCAACACGCAACTTGGGAATGCCAGCTTCGATGGCCTTTGTCATGCCACCTGCTTTTTCCACTTCTTGAATGTGTTCCCACGCACGCTGTGCCAAGTCAGCCGTCAATGCCTCCACGTAGTACGAGCCACCCCAAGGATCAATCACCGATGTGGTGCCAGATTCCTGCTGCAGGAACAACTGGGTGTTTCGTGCGATGCGGGCGCTGAAATCAGTAGGCAACGCCAAAGCTTCGTCGAGTGCGTTGGTGTGTAGCGATTGCGTGTGGCCTTGGGTTGCGGCCATGGCTTCAATGCAGGTGCGGCCCACGTTGTTGAACACGTCTTGAGCTGTCAGCGACCAGCCAGATGTTTGACAGTGCGCCCGCAATGACAACGATTTTGGGTTCTTGGGTTCAAACTGCTCCATCAAACGTGTCCACACCAGTCGCGCGGCTCGCATCTTGGCCACTTCCATGAAGAAGTTCATGCCAATTCCCCAGAAGAAGGACAACCGTGGCGCGAAAGCGTCCACGTCAAGGCCTGCTTCAATGCCGGCGCGCACATATTCGACACCATCGGCCAAGGTGTAGGCCAATTCCAAGTCAGCAGTCGCGCCTGCTTCCTGCAAGTGGTATCCACTAATCGAAATCGAATTGAACTTGGGCATCTTTTGTGAGGTGAAAGAAAAAATGTCAGAAATGATGCGCATGGATGAGGCCGGCGGGTAGATATAGGTATTGCGGACCATGAATTCTTTGAGGATGTCGTTTTGAATGGTGCCCGACAACTGCTCCGGTGGAACACCCTGTTCTTCACCAGCGACTACGAATAGCGCAAGGATCGGCAAAACGGCGCCGTTCATCGTCATGGACACCGACATCTTGTCTAACGGAATACCTTCAAAGAGTTGACGCATATCCAGGATCGAATCAATGGCAACACCAGCCATCCCCACGTCACCGGCCACTCGGGGATGGTCCGAGTCATATCCGCGGTGAGTAGCTAGGTCGAATGCGACACTCAAACCTTTTTGACCAGCCAAGAGGTTTCGGCGATAGAAGGCATTCGATGCTTCAGCAGTAGAAAATCCTGCGTATTGGCGAATAGTCCACGGCTGATTGACATACATCGTCGGGTACGGACCACGAACAAACGGCGCGATGCCTGGCAGAGAATCAACGAAGCCAAGGTTTGCCCGATCAGCATGGCTGTAGAGCGGGCGAACATCGATGCCCTCAGGCGTGGACCAAGTGAGCTCTTCGACCGGTTCACCGGTTTCCTGAGCAACATCGATACTCCAGCGCTCAAGGTCAACGGTTTGTACGTCATCATCGAGTTCCACATTGGCAAAGTTTGGAATTGAGGAATCGCTCATGCCTGCACCCCCAAACTATCGAGAGTTTGAGTCAAGGTCGCGACCACATCAATACCCATCGTGATGAAGGTGTTCACCCCGGCCTGGTTAAGTTCTGATGTAAGTTCGCCACCAGATCCGGCGAGGTGGATTTGTCCCACACCTGCGTCAGTGAGCAAGGCCGCGTCCGTTAGACCTTCTTGGGAATAGATCTCATCACTTGAACACAGGCACACTAGATCTGCATTTTCAAATCGTGACAAATTCTGAGCGGTTAATTCCACGACCTCGGCGCGGATGCCACCAGATTCATAGAAATTCTTAGCGAATGTGGTTCGAGCGGTGTAATCGGAGACCTCACCGAGTGCGGCCAGTAAGACCACCGGGGTCTTTGGCGCCGCATCGGCGCGATCTCTCAAGACTTCAAAACTTTGGGCATAGCGGATCCTCGGCAGACCTGCAATCTCAACAGCCGGTGCAGGCTCACGCACAACGGGGACTTCATACACATTGGGAAATTCACTCACGCCAGTGAGTGCATCTTTTCTATGCGCAATGCGAACCTGACGCTGAGTTGATGCATGGGCCAGATCAGTTGCAATGCGCCCGGCAGCAAGCTCAGCCGAAAAACCTCCGCGGCTTTCGATCTGAGTAAACAGCGTCCACGCCAATTGCGCCGTTTGGTCGGTCAGGGATTCGACAAACCAAGACCCACCGGCAGGATCAACGACCCGACCAACATGGGATTCTTCGATGAGCAAGGCAGATGTGTTTCGAGCCAACCGTCGCGACATTGCATCCGGCAAACCAATAGCAGCATCAAAGGGTAAGACCGTCACACTGTGAGCGCCACCAACTCCTGCGGCAAAGCCAGCCACGGTTCCTCTGAGCAGGTTGACCCACGGATCCCGGCGGCTCAACATGGCCCATGAGGTCACCACATGCTGTTTCATGGCGCACGCACCGGAGACTTGATCTTGATGTGCCCCACTTACCTGCGCCACCCGCGACCACAACCGTCGGGCAGCACGCAATTTGGCAATGGTGGCGAACTGATCGGCGGTGGCAGCAATTCGAAACTCCACCTGGTCAAAGGCTTGATCTACCGGCAACCCCGCGTCAACAAGTGCGCGTACGTACTGCGTGCCGATCGCAATAATTCCGGCAAGTTCTTGCACGTCGGTTGCACCGGCTTCATGCAGAACCAAACCATCAACAACAAAATTACGGACATTGGGATATCTCTGTGAGGTGGCAAGGGCAAACCCAACGCAGGGAATCAGGTCGGGATTATTGCCAGTTCGGGCCGCGGTGCCAATCGGGTCCAGTCCGAAGTTTCCGCTTACTTGCTCCGGCTCAAGTCCACGAGTTGCCCAGATGTCTTCAAGAATTCGGGCCGCCTCAATCCCCTCATCTGCGGCATCGAGAACCACTGCGGCAAGGTCAAGTAATACAGGTTCTAACACCTTGCTCAGGTCCCCAAGACCAACGCCATACGCGCCCGCCTTAATCCACAGTGATGTAACACCACCTTCAAGATCAGCCAGAATCTGAGTAGCAGTCAGATCAGTGTCCGGATCACCATGCAGTGCACGAACATCCCAGCCGGCCACAACAGCTCCGGCCGCGCTTGCACCGCGTGTAAAGGGCACCGAGCCAGGAGTCGGGGCTTGGCTCAACTCATCAGCGTGGGTATAAAGAGGTTGCAACGAAATACCGCTGTCGGTGACCGTGGTGAGTTTGCGCACAAAGGCCACATCAAGGGCACTGGCATCCAAGGAGCCGGTTCGATCCAAGACCTTATTTACTAAGGCGCGCCACTGCTCCAAGGCAGGGGGATTGAGGTCAGTCGTTAAGACCTCGTCGGCCAAATCCATGGCTTCAGAGTATTGCGGTCTAGGCACCCGAAAGCGAACGGGTCGCCTACTCTGAGCAGGTGACAGCACGCAGGGCAATCTCACGCCCGATCCTGGCGGGAGCCATCGCCGCAGTTTTGATGGGCCTACCCGCAGTGATGAATCCAGCCGTGGGTCAAGTCATCACAGGCAAGCCCACGGCACGCCAAAGCAGTGAGCAAAATCCCAGCCCTGCCTCAACCAGCTCAAGCCAAATCATCGGTGGCCCACGTTTAAATTCGGCCGCCATCGTCGTCGGGTCCGGTAACAACGTGGGCGCTTTCCCCACCGTGAACATTCAATCTTTCGTGGTGGCAGATGACACGACCGGAGGAATCCTTGCAGCTAAGAATGCCCACCAAAAGCTTCCACCAGCCAGCACATTGAAAACGCTGACCGCTTTGACCTTGCTTCCGCGACTGCACCTATCCGACCAATATCAAGCCATTTCACAAGACACCACAGCAGACGGGTCCCGGGTAGGTCTAAGTGCAGGCAGTCACTACACCTTTGACCAGCTGTTCTACGCCATGTTCCTGCCCAGTGCCAATGATGCAGCTACCGCACTGGCACGAGCGCGCGGAAGTGTTGCAGAAACGGTTACGCAGATGAACCAGGAAGCACAGCGATTGCAGGCATTGGACACCACAGCGAAAAACCCCACCGGGCTTGATGCCGATGGACAGGTTTCCTCGGCTTATGACTTAGCCCTGTTCGGACGTGAGGGTCTGAAGAATCCAGACTTTGCTCGATACGCGGCCACTGTGCGCACAAAATTTCCAGGAGCAGAACCAAAAAGTGTGAAGACTAAACGCTCCAGCTTCTCGATTGAAACCGAAAATCGACTGATGCGCGCTGGCTACCCAGGCATGATCGGAATTAAAACCGGCTACACCACTAAGGCACAGCGGACCTTCATTGGAGCGGCCCAGCGCGGGGATAAGAAGCTTGTTATCTCCATGATGGGCAACAAGGAACTCACAGCTGTGGATGCAAAACGACTTTTGGACTGGGGTTTTGCCAATGTTGACAAGATCACCACTGCGGTGGGCCAACTGGTAGATCCCCTTGGACCAGCGCCGACTTACACGCCGTACGCGACCGCGTCAACCCAATCGAAACCCACACTGCCGGCATCTGCGAGACCGCAGACAGGACCAGAGAGTCCATCACCAACAGCTTCGAAGACCAAGCCGAAACTTTCCTCACTGAAGTGGTTTGTCGTTATTCTTGGAATCAGCTTTTCGATCGCCTTGGCCCTACTGGGCTATGTCAGTAATGGCGCACTTGCTCGCAGACGAATCCGTCAGCGGTATCGGCGTTAGCTAGAGATTACGAAACCAAGTTTTTCGTAAACAGTGGCCAGCGTTTCTTCGGCCACCGCGCGGGCCCGCGCTGCGCCATCGTGCAAGACCTCTTCAAGGGCGGCAGTATCAGACCACCAGTGCTGAACCTTTTCTTGAAATGGCGTCACAAAATCGACAACGACATCTGCCACTTGCCCCTTGAGGTCACCATATCCAGCGCCGGCATAACGGCTGACCAGTTCATCAATGCTGCTGCCTGTCAAGGCAGATTGAATTGTGAGCAAATTACTCACACCGGGCTTATTAACCTCATCAAAGGAAATCTCACGACCGCTGTCGGTAACAGCTGATCGGATTTTCTTTGCAATTGCCTTGGGGTCTTCCATCAGTTCAACTAGACCGGCCGTGGATTCGGCTGACTTACTCATCTTCGAGAATGGATCTTGTAGGTCAAGGACCTTTGCAGTGGCCTTGATGATGCGGGCCTTTGGAACCGTGAAGGTTTGCCCAAATTTGCTGTTGAATCGTTGCGCCAGGTCACGGGTGAGTTCTAAGTGCTGACGCTGATCCTCACCCACCGGGACCTCATCGGCTTGATAGATCAAAATGTCGGCGGCTTGCAGGATGGGGTAGGTGAACAAGCCCACCGAAGATCGATCAGCTCCACCCCGCGCGGATTTATCTTTAAATTGCGTCATGCGACTTGCTTCACCAAAGCCGGTGATGCATTGCATGACCCAGGCAAGTTGCGCGTGCTGCGGAACCTGGCTTTGAACAAAAAGCGTGCAGCGCTGAGGATCAAGGCCTGCAGCGAGCAACTGCGCGGCGGAAACCAAGGTGCGGCGATGCAGGTCAGCAGGCTTGTAGTCAACCGTGATGGCATGCAGATCAACAACGCAGTAGAAGGCATCGAAGTCGTCTTGGATGTGAACCCACTGAGAGATCGCGCCTAAGTAATTTCCTAGATGAAAGGAGTCAGCTGTTGGTTGAATACCCGAGAGAACTCGGGACTGCTTAGCTGTGTCTGATTTAGGCATGGTTGCTATTGTCGCCGACGCTTGCCCGAATAGATCCAGCAGCCACGCGTATTCGCGCAACTCGGCGACCGTCCATCATAGAAACCTCTAATTGTCTGCCTTGCTCAATGACGCAGTCCCCCACCCGGGGCACCCGTCCAAGGGCGGCCACCATGAATCCGGCGGCAGTTTCATACGGGCCATCTGGTAGCTCAAGTCCGGTGGCTTGTGCAAAATCATCAATGTTGAGCAAGCCATCAACTTCGACATCGCCGCCCTCTAGCGTGCGGGTCTGACTAGCTGATGAGTCATATTCGTCAGTGATTTCGCCTACCAGTTCTTCAACGAGGTCCTCAAGGGTGACAATGCCCGCAGTGCCCCCGTATTCGTCCACCACTAGGACCATGTGCGAGCCACCTTTACGCATCTGAGTCAAAGCGGGGAGCAAATTGTTCGTACCAGGCATCACATCAATGGTTCGCACTAAGTCAGCAACCCTCATGCGGGTTCCGCTGTGAACGGGATTGAGCAAGTCCCTTACATGGACAAATCCCAAAACGTCATCTACTCCATCCCCTAGGACCGGATAGCGTGAATGTGGAAGGTCAATGATGTCCGCCAGAGCCTTTGACACGAACGTATCGCCATTGAGGAAGGCAACTTCGGTGCGGGGAATCATCACTTCACGTAGGCGCGTATCTGAAGCGGTAAAGACATCGCTGACGATCTTTTGCTCTTCGGTTGTAAGCCCGGCATGGGTTGCCAACATGCGCTGAAGTTCCTCTTCAGAAATTCCAGTGCGCTTCTGGTCTGGGTTACCGCCGAGGGCACGCACCACCAGATCAGTCAGGAGCGAAAGTAACCAAATGACCGGCCTGAAGATCGATGCAATGCGATCGATAGTCGGCGCGGCAGCCAGCGAGAGTGTCTCCGATCGCTGCAGGGCCAGCCGTTTGGGAACAAGTTCACTGATGACCAAGGAGATAAAAGCAATAATCAACGTCACGATTAGGAGGGAAAGCCCGTTGGCCCATCCGGTAGCAAGACCATGCGAGACCAGCCAGTCGGATGCACTAGCCGCCAATGTTTCAGCCCCGTAGGCAGCCGATAGGAATCCGGCAACTGTGACACCGATTTGAGCGCCAGCCAAGAAGCGATTGGGATTCTCATGCAGCTTGGCTACCTTTTTGCCCCGCCGGCCACGAGTTTGAAGCTCTTCGACTTGGCCTTCCCGCAAGGACAACAAAGCCAACTCAGAGGCAACAAAAAGTCCCCCGATGATCATCAAAACTAGGACGAGAACAATGCTGATGAGAACATGACTCACCTAGACCTCCAGCCCCGCACGAAATAACGTTTTCACTCTAGGGGCTAAGGCGCAAATGTTGCAGTTACGGGCGCGTGGTCCGACCAGCGAGTGTCATAACTTGGCGCACGGCCCACTTCTACCTTCACACAGTTGGAGGACAGTCCTGCCGTCGCGAGAATGTAATCAATGCGCCAGCCTGCATCGTTATCAAAGGCCTTCCCACGCCAAGACCACCACGTGTAAGGACCTTCGACCTCCCCGACGAAGCGGCGATGAAGGTCAACCCAGACATCCTTGGCAAACCACACATCAAAATGCGCACGCTCATCTTCAAGAAAGCCAGACTTATTGCGATTGCCTTTCCAATTCTTGATATCCAGTTCACGATGTCCCACGTTTAAGTCACCGGTAACCACGACATTGCTTTTGTTGCGCTTAGCGCGCTTGGCAAGACCAGCTAGACGAAGATCCATCGCGTCTAGAAACCGATACTTCTCAGCTTGTTTTTCAGGCTTATCAGCGTCACCGGTTGGAACATAAACCGAGAGCACGGTGAGGCTGCCCAGAGGCGATGTCAGATCGACTTCAATCCAGCGACCTTGATGGTCAAACTCTTCACTGTTGAAACCAATACGCACAGCGCTGGGCTGCTCCCGGGACAAAACGGCCACGCCGCTTCGTCCCAAGGCGGAAGCTGGACTGTGTGAAACGTGCCAGTTTGCAAACTGACTGTCCGCAAGAGCTTCATGAAGTTGTTCATGAGTAGCGCGGACTTCCTGAAGACAGATCACATCAACATCGGCTTCCTCAAGCCAAGCAATGCCACCGTTCTTCTTGGTCGCCCGGATGCCATTTACGTTTACCGTTAGAACCTTGAACAACTAATGCACCTCAAACAGTGACGAACACCAACGTGCAACGACTAATTAGCCATTGCCTTTTGCAAGTTTTCGTCAATCGAAGCCAGAAATTCCTGCGTTGTTTGGTAAGGCTGATCCGCGCTGATCAGAAGCGCCAAGTCCTTGGTCATCTTGCCCGACTCGACCGTTTCAATGCAGACGCGCTCGAGGGTCTGCGCAAATTCGCTGACCTCAGGAGTGCCGTCCATGCGACCGCGGTAATCCAAACCACGAGTCCACGCAAAGATTGAGGCGATCGGGTTCGTTGAGGTGGGCTTGCCCTGCTGGTGCTGACGGTAGTGACGCGTCACGGTGCCGTGCGCGGCTTCAGCTTCAACGGTCTTGCCATCAGGTGTCATCAGCACCGATGTCATCAATCCCAGCGAACCAAATCCTTGCGCGACCGTGTCTGATTGAACGTCACCGTCGTAGTTCTTGCAGGCCCAGACGTAGCCGCCCTCCCACTTCATGGCAGCGGCCACCATGTCATCGATAAGGCGGTGCTCGTAGGTGAGGCCAGCAGCGTCGAACTCGGCCTTGAACTCG
>CAIXNN010000072.1 GCA_903920865.1 uncultured Actinomycetes bacterium | reverse complement strand
GGCCACGTCTGGGACTCGTAAGCCGACGCGAGCACCGACAAAGCCCCCTACGACCGAAGAAGCTAGGAGCAACAAGGCTGGTTCCCAATCAACCCGACCAGCCGCGATATAGATCACCGCACCAGCAGCAACGCAGAAGAATGAAACCACGGACTTCAAACCATTATTGGCCTGCATTGAGGTTGTTAAGAAACTTCCGAAAAGCGCGAGCAAAATGATCCCAAGCGCTGCGCCAAAGTACGCGCCGTAGGTGCCTGCAAGGAAAATACACACACCCAGGGCCACGCTGATCTTGGCTGTCTTCAAATGCGCATCACTGGGTAGCGCAGAGGCTTGTTTTGCAATCCATGGCCGTGCAATGAACAACACCACTGATGCAAAGATGAGAAAGGGCACTACTTTGCTAAAAGCCTCACGTGGTGTAACCAACAACAAACTCGCACCCAAGACGCCACCAACTGAAGCAATGACAACAAGGCGATTGCGAATTCCTGCGACTTCCTTTAATGCATGGCGATAGCCCCAGGCCCCACCCGCATAGCCAGGAAACAATCCGATGCTGCAGGCAATGTTGGCTGAATAAGCAGGCACACCGGCCCAAATCAATACCGGAAAAGCAATCAGCGTCCCACCCGCAGCAATGGAGTTAACCGCTCCAGCAAAAAACCCAGCGGCAAGAACAACCAAGATGTGAAGCAGGCTCGAATCCACAAATGCCTAGACTACGTCCGCATCCGCCACGGAGGTGGAATCCTCTTCGGCAGAGTCCGGTTCTGCAACGGGAGCACGCTTGTAGCCCACCGCCAAGGCTGTCCTGGGTAAATACTTCAGGACCACGCCCATGCCGGCCAACGCAAACAACGCAGCCACAACAGCTGTGACGTGCACGCCGGTTAAGTAGGCCTGACCAACAGCACAGGCTTGATCAACTCCACACAGGAAAGTATCTGAAGCTTGCTTTGCAGCCGATGGATCAGTCTTGCCTAAAGTTTGAAACACCACGTAGGTGTCGCCGATCGAGCGGCTCGCTTGGTCGCGAACACTTTCCGGCAAAACTTCCAACGATGGCTGGATAGATCGTGCATACATGACCTGCAAAATCGTTCCGAAGACGGCAATACCCAACGCGCCACTTACTTGACGAGTGGTGTTGTTGACGGCCGCACCCGCGCCTGCATTTTCCGGCGGCAAGGATGACATCACCGATTCTGTTGACGGGGCCACCACATTGGCCAAGCCGGCACCGGTCATAAAGCCCAGCACGTAAACGTGCCAAACCGGATCGCCTACTGAGATGAACACATACAAGAACAAGGAAAGAGCCAGGACCCCTAGCCCTAAAGCAATGGTGAACTTCGGTCCGATTTTTGCCACCAATTTGGGCGCCCGCGGAGCAAAGATCACCTGCGCAAGACCTACCGGGAGAACAGACAAGCCAGCTTGCAGTGGAGATAACCCCTTAACAAACTGGAAGTAGAAGGTCAAGAAGAACGAAATGCCGAACAGCGCGAAAAATCCAAAAGCAGTGGCAACTGATGCCGCGCTAAATCGCGGATTCTTAAAGAAACGCACATCAAAGGACGGGCTCGAGACTTTACTTTCCACCAGAACAAACAGGACCAGGATTGCTACCCCGAAAACGATCAAACCAGTCGACAAGACCGATGACCAGTCACGCTTCTCGCCGCCATAGACCAGACCAAAGATCACAGCACCTAAACCAACGACGGACAGGACGATCCCTGCTGGGTCAAACTTGCCAGCGTTTTCATTCTTGGATTCGGGAACTAAGAACCACGCAGCAATGAAGGTGCCGACCACAATTGGAACATTGATGAAAAAGATGCTGCCCCACCAAAAATGATCCAAGAGCAATCCACCTACAACGGGCCCAAGAGCTAAGGACGCTCCCGTGCAACCGGCCCAAATGGCAATGGCTCGGCCTCGTTCAGCGGGCGGAAAAACATTAGTCAGAATCGACAGTGTCTGAGGCGTGATCATGGCAGCACCAACAGCCATCGCTGCCCGCAAAACAACAAGTTGATTGGGGTTTGCAGCCTGAGAAGCCGCCAATGACGAGATTCCAAAAAGAACTAGGCCCGACATGAAAATTGCTTTGCGTCCCCAGCGGTCACCCATCACACCAGCGGTGAATTGCAAACTTCCGAAGACCACTGCATAGGACAAGATCGCGCCCGTTAGTTGAGCTTGGCTAGCCCCAAGTTGTCGAGAAATACTTGGCAAGGCCACGTTCAGAATCGTGTTGTCAATAATGACGATGATCAAGCCTGCAACCAACGTGACCATCGTCAACCAGCGACGGCGATAAATCTTCTCTTGTGCGGTCTCCATGTGTGCAGAACTTACCGCGTCGGGGTTCACCAGGCGTTCGACAAGAGCATCTGCCGCATCTTTTCGGCCGTGTCCTCGCCAACAATCTTGCCCACATCCCGCCATACCGGGTCAACGTCAGGGCTAAAGAGGTTGTAGCGGAGCTTGTGATCGTGGGCCACGATTTCGTCCGTGTTCACCGTGGCTGCGACATCATCGGGAACCCCAGCGTCCAACAGATCCAGCCAGTAATTCAGGTAGGTCTTAACGGGGCCGCGGCCCTCAGCGTCGTCCTCACCCGAGAAGCGACGGAACGTAGGTTCTGTGGCCCGGCTCACCAGCATCCAAGGCGACATCATCGCGTACTGACGAGGTCCAACTTGCGCGCGAGTCAGGCCATCCCACTTCACGGTGTCGTTGAAAGTATCGGTCAAGCCGCCATAGACGTAGTCCATATATGGAACATGGACGGACAATTCCGCCTTGGTGATCAGGTCGAGGTGGAAGGCCAAACTCCCGTTGGCGTTCACCGAGTCCAAGGTGAAGTGCGGCAGCGGGGAATCTTCAGCGGTAAACCCAAAGATCATGTGGGTGTCCATCTTGAACTTTTCTACCGTTAAGCCGCAGTAGACAATCTTCTTGACTTTGTCACTCTTAAATACCCGCATCTTGCCGACTGGATCTGGTCCAAAGGGACTCATCAAGGTCAGATAGTCGCCACCGTCATCACCATGGACTTCCACGGCTCCGGTGCGCTCAACCATTTCGGCAAGGGTGCGATCAGCAAGATCCTTTGGCAAACTCATGAAAACTCCAGCTCAGTAATGACTACGTTCGGGATGGCCCATCAAGGCCAGTTCTGTGACTTTAGACCTGATTGCCTCTGCCTGCCTACCAAAGTTGGTAAAGAATCAGGCAAGGAGGTTCCACATACCGCGCCTGTTATGGCAGGGTGTCCCCACTAAAGCGCGCCGAGGCTAGCTTTCGGCGAAGTATTAGTGTGATCACAACCTAGCTGAGCCTTCACTCACATCTGCGAAACGAGGAAATGAACAATGGCGGAAACAGTTGCCCTCATTGCTGACATGGTCGATGGGGCAGGCGCCCTTGATGTCACCGACGTTTGGGAAAACGGCTGGAAGATCTCCAACGAATTGATGGACAAGATTCGCCCGGTCTTCGAGCTCCACCGTGACCCCGGCTACGCAGACCTTGAGCAATACGGCGCCGATGGAATTACAGGTCCTGGTGGATCACTCAATGCCTACACCGGCCCCGAAATTGACTGGTTGGCTCACGCCTGGATCGGTGACTTCAAGCGCGCCTTTGTCAACGTGCACGTGACCGCTTGGCTAGGTCCGCACATCGACGTTCCGCACTTGGGCATTGCCTTCGGCACCTCGCCTCGCCCGTGGATGTACTTGGACACACCTGCGCGTCAGGACCTGAACACCAACATCGACTACTTCGACAAGTACATCGAGCCACGCAACGAGCACTACCTTGAGTTGCGCGTGGACCCACGTCTGACCCAGTTCGTCAGCCGTAGCGCCTACATTCGTCAGGTCCTCACTGACGTGGCCATTTGTTCCTCGTTGGACAACAACGAGGAAAACTGGGAACTCATGCGCACCGAGGCCCACCGCCTGGTGGACATCTGGCTGGGATGGGTCAAGGAAGCTAAGCCCGTTCCGGTCGAAAAACGTGCTGAATTGGCCGAGCGGGATCTGATTTTACGCCGTACGATCGTTAAGCGAGACCCCGCCAATGTCCTAGCCGCTCGCCGACTTGGACCTGACATTGAAGAGCGTTTGGTCAATGCACTGTGGGGAGCTGACCGCCAGCTTCCTCGACCATCCGTGTCCTAACGAACTACTAGCGCTGAAGAGGTAAACATGACGCAAGCACCCGAAACCACAAAGCCTGGTGGACCACCCGCACACGCTGCAGCTGGCGGACCACCGCCCGGTGCTGGCGGACCTGGTGGGATGCCCGACTTCAACGCGATTGCAGAGCGTTACTTGACCGCTGAGCAGACCGACTTTGATGTCATCGCCGGACTCGAGAAGGAATTCGCCATTGGCGTGAAGATGGTTATGCGCACGTTGCACGAGCAAGTGCCTTACCAGCACGAACTCAATGATGCGGTCATCAAGTTGCACTTGCAGGCTGTCCAGTTTGCTAAAGAACGCGATCTGATGGACGACTGGAACGCACATGATGTGAAGACCATGAAGCCGGTCAACGAGCGCATGGGACAACTCATTGCGGTCACTGGCAAAAAGGAACTCGCGGTTTTGGCTGTTGCTGGCTACAGCGCGTGCCACTACCACATGGTCCTAGAGACGACTCGCTCCGAAGATGGCCTGCGACGAACCTGGATTTCGCCGTTTAAGACCTGTCTTGAGGCCGGCTCACGCATTGGTCAGTTCGATATGACCGAGCAGTGGCTGTGGGAAGAGTACGTAATCCCGCGCTTTGAGGGCTACGCCAAGGACTTGGGCGTTGAGTTCGAATACGCCACGTGGGACGACGCAACCCGTGAAGTTTGGGTGCAAGTTAAGCCATAAGCATGACAAGACATTGAGTAAGCCGCTCTTCACCACGAAGGGCGGCTTACTTATTTCTTATTTCGTAGGGCCTTATTCCGATTCGAAGTTGGCGTGCTCGTCCCGAATTGCGTCAACCTCTTCGCCAAAGAGCGCCTTCGATGCTGCCGAGTCGGCGTACTCCTCAAAGCGCGTGATCTGCCCATCAACGACAGTGACAACCAAGACAGTGGGGACTCGCACGGGTTGTCCATCAGCCGAGGTGCCAAGAGTCACCGCCTGCAGGACAAAGCCACCGTCAAAAACCTTGCACTTGACCTCATCAATGCCCAGCACCGCACCTGCGTTAATCCTTCGGGTCCGGCTTGGGGTGGTATGGATGGGGGCTTCCCACTCACCAATGTTGTGCCAGGTACTAACCCCCGGTGCATACAAATGCTCAGCAGCTCGACGGCCCGCCACAAATTCCGGGAGCCAGGCGCGCGCAACCTCCCACGCCATCTGAACTCCGGCTGGGTCTGGCTGGGATAACTCCATGAAAAACTCCTCAAGGCCACCGTCAACTTAGGTAAACCTAGCCAATCACAACCTCAGCCACCCGCTCATTCGGTTAGGGTCAAAAGCCCCTAGGGTTCAACAAGCAACGAAGAATGTTGCTATGCCAAAATCAGTTCACCCCCATTGCCTGACCTGGAGTTTTCATGACGCAACTCATTGCCGAGCGCATTCTTGACCGTATGACCGATGCAGAGCGCGAGCGCGCAGCCGTCGTTGAGAGCATCTTGCCCACCCTGCGTGCGAATGCCCCTATTGCCGATGCCGAAGGACGTTTTGCTCCAGGCAACGCCAAGGCCATCGCGGACTCTGGGCTTCTTGGACTGGTTATTCCCACCGAATACGGCGGCATGGGCGGAACCCTGCGCGACCTATGTGCAGCGACCTACGTGATGGGTACGGCATGCGCCTCAACAGCACTTGCGTACTTCTTCCACAACTCTTCGTCATCCCGAGGAATGTTGCCCCTGGGTGCCATTGATGCCGGTTTGTACACCGATGAAGAAATCCCCGTTGTTCGAGCCTTTGCGGAAAAGGTTTTGACCTTCATGGGAACCGATGCGAAGTGGATCGGCAACTTCGCTAGTGAATCGGTGAAGGCAGAAACGGCCAATGTTGTGATTCAAACTGAAGCCAAGAAAGTTGAAGGAGGCTGGAGCGTCAGCGGCACGAAGTCCTTTGGCTGCCTGTCCTCTGTAGCCGATTACTACCTAGTCACCGCCCGCCTAGAAGGTGCTACCGACCTCAACGGCTTGGCTCTGTTCCTCGTTGATCGCACCCAAGATGGCGTTGAGCCGCGCACCCACTGGAATGGACTGGGCATGCGCGCCTCCGATAACGATGGCTGCATTCTTAACGAAGCTTTTGTTCCCGATGACATGGCGCTGACCCTGCATGGTGGTTTCCAGCGCGCAACTCAAGTTGCTCGTGGCACCTGGGTCGGAAACCAGATTGCTATTGCTTCGATCTATGCAGGTGTGGCGCGCAATGCCTACGAGTACGCACTTGATCGCACGATGGCCATGAAGTTCGGCGACACTGGGGCGTCAATTGCCACGAGCCCGATGCACCAAATTCTCATTGGCGAGACTGAGCAAAAGCTTGAGGACATCCACATGTGGTTACGTCGTCAAATCGAACTTGAGACCAGTGAGCCCCCCTTGCTGCCCAATGCTGATGTGGCGCGAAACTGGCGCTTAACCAAGGGCACGATCTGTGAGCGTGCCTTTGAAGTCACTGCCAATGCCCTCAAGATGTGTGGCACCAGTGGTGCCTTGATGGACAACGAGATCGGTCGGTCCCTGCGCGATGCCGCAATGGGCCTAGTCCAGGCCTTCCCAGCAGAGCGCGGCAAGCTCGACGTTGCCAAGCAGATCACCAGTGGCCAAGGCTGGGCCGGCATGACCACAGCCGTGACCAAGAAGGACTAGTCCCAGAAAGGTCGGCTCTAGGCGGGAGGGCGGGAATTTAGTCTCCCAGCCGGCCTTATGACCGTTCAGCGCTCCACCAGGCTCAAGTGGACCCAAAAGGTCGCGCTAGCGCCTAGACAGTCGTACTATGAACCAGAGTAATTCGGGGGACCAAACGGAGTTCCTCGTGAGCTCCACAACCATTGACCGGCGCTGTCAAAGTCCCGGTGCTATCACATAAGGATGTATGCCGTGCTGAAGAATCTTTGGTGGCCAGTCGAGTTCAGTTCGAACGTTGTTGATCGTCCATTGCCCTTGCAGGCGCTTGGACAGCACTTCGTATTGTTCCGCGACTCCCAAGGTGAAGTTCGCTGCCTAAGCGACCTGTGCACCCACCGTGGTGGACCACTGTCTGAGGGATGGCTTGATGAAGACAAGGACGCCATCGTCTGCCCGTACCACGGATGGCAATTCAAGGGCGACGGCGCATGCCGCAAGATCCCGGCCCAACCGCAGCGCAACATCCCAACCAAAGCCCGCGTTGACTCCTACCCCGTCGTCGAGAAGTACGGCTACGTCTGGGCATTCTTGGGTGACCTTCCAGAGTCCGAGCGTCCACCAATTCCTGAAATCCCTGAACTTGATGACCCGCAGTTCCGTCGCGTTGAAGGTAGTTACTACTGGAAGGTGAACTACGAGCGCGCCATGGAAAACGGCATGGACGGCTCACACGCAGCATTTGTTCACGGTAGCCGCTTCGGAAACATCAAGGACCCCTCCGTACCAGACTTTGATGTCACCACGACCCCGTGGTCGGGACTTTCCACCATCCCGCTGAAGGCTCCACCGAAAAACCTCGGCGGCCTTTGGGGCAAGCTCTTCAAGTTCAAGTACAAAAAGACTGTCGGAGATGGTCCAGTACTGACTCACGTCAAGGCCGGCTACTTCCTGCCCAACATCAACGTTTTGTACGTTCCGCTGCCGATCGGCAACATGGTGCTTATCGACGCACACGTGCCCATCGACGAACACCGCACCCGTTCGATGTACATCGGCTTGCGCGACTTCGTCAAGGCCGAGTGGGCCGACAAGGACACCCACAAGCGCATCCACGACATCTTCAAGCAGGACGACAGTGTCTTGAAGAAGCAGCGTCCGGAGATCTTGCCGTACCAGCTCTCTGACGAACTTCACATTCGCTCCGACATCCTGCAGACCACCTACCGTCGTCGTCGCAACGAACTCATTGACCAAGGCTGGGGCATCGACATGCACCAGATCGTTGGCGATGGGCCGCGCGATGTTGCTGTGGTGATCCCTTCACCGGCGCGTAAGAACAGTCCTGAACTAGCAAATGCCTGGGTGCACAAAGAGGTGAACTCACGAGCCATTCTCGCCGGGAGCAAGCCAGCCACCGCAGGTAATGCTGGTGGAAGCCCGGCCTACGAAATCGAAGAGGCTTAAGCGTCTTCGATCAACCCTTCACGACAACGAGAGCAGGAAATGCGATGACTGAACGCTGGGCACAAAAGCTCAACGTCGACAAGCTCGAACAGATCAAGGCACGCCTTGGGATGAAAGAACTTCACAGCGAAGATGGTGGTCCATTCCACACCATTACCAATGCAGATGGCTCCAAGGATCTGGGCATGACTCGGGTCTTGGTCGGCGATGACCAGGTCAAGAAGGTCGTCTACCACGCCATCACCAACGAAGTTCACCCTCCCGGTGCCCCTGCTCCGTTCCTGCTGGACAGCCACATGGTCTTCGCATTCACGGACGAGGCTTCACCCATCCCGCACTGGACGTTTGACTCGGTCTTTAGCGCCCCGTTCTACGCCATGCACTTGGACCTGCTCCCGCGCGTTGATCTTGGCTCGCACCGGACCTACATGGACTACGTGTTCGGTCACCTCAATGACACCTTTGCTGCCGGCAAATCGCACCCCGGTTTGTCAGAAGCTCAGTTGACACCACGCCAGCGCTCGATCATGTCTCAGTGGATGTTGGCCTACCGCGTTCACGCAGACAACTACCCAGCCATGGATGTCAACGTTCAGGCTTATCTTGACTGGTGGTTCCAGTTGCTGGACGAGGGTCTGCCTCAAAATGTTCTGGACTCAATCAAGGACACCGACATCGCAGCCCGCGACGCCGCCAACCGCGCATTGATCTTCAACCGCGAAGTTGACCCAGTTTGGGATCTCATTGGCCCCATGGTTGGCGATCGTCAATCCGAACTACTGCGTGCACAACTTGAGACCAACGAGGTTGTTTACGAAATCCCAGCTGACTTCAAAGTGCCGGCTCGCACAGAACCGGTCATGAGTCACTAGACCAAACAAAAAGGGACGCTCACTTCGGTGGGCGTCCCTTTTTTTGTTGACGAATGCTCTTTGGAATCTTTGTTACTAGGCAAGCAATTCCGCGGGCGGGAACACTCCAGCCTTACTGACCAGCGATGGCGTCTTCCGGTCAAGGATTTGAGCAAACCACTCACTTGCTTCAAGCAGTTTGTCCAGATCAAGGCCAGTGTCAATCCCACTGCGATGCAAGGCATAGACCAGGTCTTCGGTTGCGATGTTTCCTGTGGCCTTGGGCGCAAACGGGCAACCACCGATACCGGCCAAACTAGCGTCCAAGATGAACACACCAGCCTCAACGGCGGCTAGTGCATTGGCATAGCCGGTATTTCGGGTGTTGTGAAAGTGCGCGCGCAAGGCAATATCGCCCGAGACTTTCTTTACTGCCTCAAATCGTGCCTTCACATCGGCTGGCACAGCAACACCAATGGTGTCAGCTAAGGCGATCTCGGCAACGCCAAACTCCGCTGCCTTCTCGGCCAGCATGACCGTGCGCTCAATAGGCACTTCGCCTTCAAACGGACAACCAAAACTTGCCGCCAGAGTCACCGTTGCTTTGATACCCGCCGCTTTGGCCAATGGAATGACTTCTTCCAGAACGGCTAACGTTCCCAGCGAGTCCATCCGCTGATTGCGCTGACTGAAAGTATCTGTGCTCACCACAACCACATTGACTTCTTTAACATTGGTTGCAGCGGCTCGGTGAAAACCGCGAGTGTTCAAAACCAGACCAATGCTGGAAAACCCCTCTATGACTCCTAGGCCTTCAAGCACCCCCTCAGCATCTGCCATTTGCGGAACCGCTTTGGGATTAGCAAAAGATGCCACTTCAGCACGATCAATGCCCGCGTCAATGGTGCGCCTGATCAGTTCCACCTTTTGCTCAGTGGTCAAGAACGCAGGGTCATTTTGGAGCCCATCGCGGGCCGAAACTTCAACGACTTGGACGCGAGTCATAAATCCTCATCTTCTCGGGCCACTTGCCTGACATCTGATGGTGGCCATCCACTAGATTTCAACTCTACCCCGACGACGAATATTCCGTGGTCGGCCCGAGAGGAGCCCAATGAGCGCCAAGCCCCTCGACAGCGATGTCCAGGCCAACTACGTCGGCGCCTTTGATGGTTCGCTGAGTTTTGGTGAGCACCCCATCTTGCTGATGGTTGATGTGTGCAAGGCCTACATCGATCCTGACTCGCCCCTGTATGCCGGCGTCGAATCATCGGCCGAGTCCATGAAGCGACTTGTTGCTGTAGCTCGCGAAGTCGGTGTACCCGTGGTGTGGACGCGTGTTGAGTACGAACCTGGTGGGGCAAACGGCGGCTACTTCTATAAGAAGGTCCCTGCGCTTCGGATGTTTGACAAGGGCTCACCCTTTGGTGAATGGATCGAAGACCTTGCCCCTGTCGCCGGTGAACTAGTGGTGACCAAGCAGTACCCATCAGCATTTATTGGTACCGACTTGGCGCACACTTTGCACGGTCAGGGCGTTGACACGGTGCTCATCACCGGATGGTCAACCTCTGGTTGTGTTCGAGCAACGGGTGTGGACACCGTTTCCTATGGATTTATCCCGATTGTGATTCGTGAAGCTGTCGGTGATCGCCACCCTGGCCCACACGAAGCCAACCTTTTTGATTTGCAAGCCAAATACGCCGAAGTGGTGTCTGAAGAACAAGCCCTCACTTACCTGAAGAATCGGAGCTAGAGCGTGATAACTCATATCGTGTTGATGAAGTTCGCAGATCCAGCAAACCGCGATGAGGCAAAGTCTCGCCTCGAAACGCTAGCCAGTCAGGTGCCGCAGATTAAGACTCTCCACGTAGGGCTCGACATCGTGGGATCTGAGGTTTCCTACGATCTAGCGCTGACCACCACACATGATTCAGTTGATGATCTCAAGGGCTACCAATCCCACCCAGACCACGTGGAGTTTGGTGGTTGGTTGCGGCCGTTGCTGACCAGTCGCGTCGTTGTGGACTATCAGTCTTAACTGGTTCCGGGGTAGGCATTGGCTGAACCACCCGAGCCGCCTGGACGATATGCGGCGGGCGCATGTAATGACACGTTCTGGGTGTAGTCGAGTAATCCTTCGTCGCCGTACTCGCGACCAAAGCCTGACTTTTTAACGCCACCAAATGGTGCTCGAGGAGTCATGCCGGTTCGGTTGTGGGTATTGATAAAGACGAAGCCGGATTCAATGCGCTTTGCAATCTCGAATGCGCGGTCTTCGTCGGCGCTCCACACTGACGCAGCAAGGCCCAACTCTGTTGCATTGGCTCGTGCGATGACCTCTTCAATGTCGTCATAGGCCTGGATCGGAACTAGGGGGCCAAACTGTTCTTCACACACAAGTTGCGCCTCGTCGGTCAGGTTTAACACCACGCGAGGGCGAACAAAGTAGCCATTGGCCACAACTTCTTCATCAATGACGGTTCCGACTTCAATAACTTCTCCACCTGCAGCGATGGAATCGGAAACGAGTTTTTCCAAACGCTCCTGTGCAGCCCGCGAAACCACTGGTCCGACCGTGACGCCCTCAATCATCGGATCACCAATGATCACTGAGCGCTTGCACGCAGCAATAAACCCAGCGACAAAGTCGTCGTAGGCGCCGCGATGCACATAGATGCGCTTACTGGCCATACACACTTGACCACCCATCATGAACGTCGCCAAGGCGATGCGATCGAAAGCTGCATCGTCGAGCAAGGCATCCTCAAGGAAAATTGCCGCGTCATTGCCGCCAAGTTCCATCACAGTTGGGGTGATCATCCGCGCAGCCGATACGCCAATGTGGCGAGCTACTACATCGCCACCGGTGAAGGCGATCTTGCGAACCAGCGGGTGGGTGACAAAAGCATCCCCGGCTTCGGGTCCGCCATGAACGACTTGCAGCACACCATCGGGCAGACCAGCTGCGATGGTCTCCAGTAACAGAGTTACCGCCAACGGTGCCTGCGGGGAAGGCTTAACGATGATTGAATTTCCAGCGACCAAAGCCGGTGCGACCTTGAGCATGGACAAGACGATGGGTGCATTCCAAGGGGTAATGGCTAACACCACACCAAAGGCAACCCTGGTTCGAACCAGTTTTCCAGCCTCATCATCAATGACATGATCAGCTAAAACCTTGCTCGCCTGCGCGATATTGAAACGCAACAGGGACACCGAATACATCGCTTCGCCGCGCGAGTCCGGAAGCGGTTTACCAACTTCAGCGCACATCAAAGTTGCGATCTGGTCATAAAGTTCTGGCGTGACTAAGTCCGCTGCATCAGCTAGTACTTGGCATCGTTGTTCAAGACTCAACCCTGACCACTCTTTGAATGCCGCATGCGAACGCTGCACAATCGGATCAACATCAGCAACCGATGTTTCGTTGACTTCACCAACGATGCGATCGGGAAAAGTCGGGTTTTCGCGACGAATAACGTTCACGTGAAGTCCTCAGTCCTTCTGGTAAAAAATTATGAGTAGCGCTCTTCCAATGACAACAACTCTGGCTGACCCAACAAGCTCGTCAACTCATCCCAGGTCAGTTTATCTACGGATTGGGCGCTGCCCTGTGTGGCAATTGCCTGATAGAGCCCAGTCAAGGCTTGCGCAGCTGCAAGCAGAGGTGCCACCGGATACAGCGCGACCTTCACGCCGAATTCAGCCAGTTGGGCTGGGGTGAGTGGCTTGAGGTGAGGATCGGCTTCTGAGACATTGACCATCAATTCGGCGTTTGGCAAGGCCGCATGAACCGTTGCCAATCGCTGGGCATCTGTGACCCCTTCGATGAAAACCAGATCTGCACCGGCTGCGGCAAACTCCCCGGCTCGATCAATAGCAGCATCTAATCCAAGAACACTCATCGCATCCGTGCGAGCAATGACGACCAAACCGGTGTCCGCTTCGACGACCGCGCGTACCTTCTGCACTGCTTCAGCTTGGTCAATAACTTCTTTTCCAGCCATGTGACCGCAACGCTTGGGATTGATCTGATCCTCAATATGCAGGCCAGCAATTCCAATGTGTGCGTAATGCTCCACTGTGCGGCGTGCATGCAAAGCATTGCCGTATCCGGTATCTGCATCAGCAATCAAGGGAAGGTCGATCACTGAGGTAATCCGTTGGGCCGCTTCAGCAATTTGCGATCCATGGATATATCCCAAGTCAGGCAAGCCCAACGTCACGGCTGAGGCGATCGCACCCGAGAAGTGCGCGACCGAAAAGCCAGCACGAGCCAAGAGCAAGGCTGAAACCGCGTCATAGCAACCAGGGGCTTGCACACAGCCAGGCTCAGCCAACACAGTTCGTAGCCGATCGGACGAGACTGTCATCTATAACTCCCTCATTAAGCGGCTACAGCCTTCAATCCGATCATCCACACCCATCGCGCGCAGCATGTGCCACAGCACGGCGATATTGATCGGAATCACCGGCTTCCCAAGGTAGCCCTCAAGGCCCTCAGCTTGCTTGACAAAAGACAAGTTCGTTCCAACTTGAACAATGGCCTCAACATCTGGGCCATCAATTTCGGCCACAGTTCGACCAATTTCTTCAGGTGTGACTTCAGCAATGGCCGTAGCTGTTTTGCAACGAAGCCCGGTGACACTGACAACATCAAATCCAGCTTCTGTGAAGAAGGTGGAGACTTGTTTGTCGGCCACTGGCTGGTAGGGCGAGAAAACCGCGATTCGCTTGACCCCAAACGCATTCAGTGCGGCTGCGGTAGAGGTTGATCCGGTGCTCACTGGCAATCCCGAAAGCGCCTCAATCTTCTTCGTGAATTGCTTGCTTCCTTCAAGTCCGCCCCAGAAGGTTCCAGCCGACATTCCCATCATCATGTAATCCGGCTTGCAGGTCAGTACCCGCTCAACCGCGTCTTCAATGGTGGTTTCGAGTTGCTCAATGAGTCCTTCGAATTCTTCATCATTGGACAAATTCGGGTTCGTGATGTGCATGCGTCCAGCATGGAAAGTCATACCCACTGGTCGCCACTGCGCCAGGTCGTGCTCAACGACCGTGTTGGTTGACGGAACAATGACCGCAACTTTGGCTCGCCAGCCAGTGACATCAGGCATGAACTAGATCCCTCAAATTAGACGATGTTTGCAGCACGCAGTTCAGCTATCTGCGCATCCGTCTTACCCAGAACATCCTTCAGAATCTCTTCCGTGTGCTGACCAAGTTCTGGTCCCACCCAACGCACCTGACCTGGCGTCTCAGAAAGTCGTGGGAACGTATTTTGCATAGCAACTTCGCCATACTGGGGGTGCATAACTTTCACAATGGATTCGCGGGCTTTGAATTGAGCGTCTTCGAGCATGTCCGGAGCGCGGAAAATCTTTCCGTGGGGAACCTTGAACTCAGACATCAGCGCGTCCACCTCTGCACTGGTCTTAGTGCTGGTCCACGTGGCAATCATTTCATCTAGCTCTGCTTGATTTTCACCACGAGCTGTGTGGTCAGCAAATCGCGGATCCTCAGCTAACTCGGGTTGACCCATACTTTCGGCCAAACGGCGGAAGATGCTGTCGCCATTGCCCGCAATCAGCATTTCACCGTCTTGGGTCGGATAAACATTCGATGGTGCGATCTTGGGCAAGATTGATCCGGTGCGCTCACGGATGTAACCGGCTTGGTCATAGTCAATGACTAGGGATTCCATCACCGCAAGCACTGCTTCATACAGCGCGGAGTCAACGATTTGTCCACGACCGGTGCGCTGACGAGCGTGCAGAGCCATCAAGGCACCCAAAGTTCCAAAGGTTGCTGCCAAAGTGTCACCGATTGAGATTCCAGCCCGCGACGGCATCCGGTCTGGGTCACCCGTGACGTATCTCAAACCACCCATCGCTTCGCCAACGGCCCCATACCCTGCTTCAAACTGCATCGGACCTGATTGCCCAAAACCGCTAACGCGCAGAATGACCAGGCGCGGGTTGATTTCCCACAATTGCTCTGGTGACATTCCCCAACGCTCCAATGTGCCACTGCGAAAGTTCTCAATAAGCACATCAGAGGTGGCCAAAATGTCCCGAGCAATTTGTTGTCCAGCTGGTTCACGCAAGTTACAGGTCACAGACTTCTTATTGCGGCCAAGCACTGACCACCATAAAACTTTGCCATTAGTGCGCTCTTTACCCCACACGCGCAGCGGGTCACCTTGGTTCGGCGGTTCCAGCTTGATCAACTCAGCACCGAAATCGGCAAAGAGTTGGCCAGCAAATGGTCCAGCTAAGAGTTGGCCCATCTCCACAACGCGTAGATCAGACAGCGGACCTGGGTGAGTCATTCACATACTCCGTAATACATAGCTGACGAATACGAATTAACCAAAGACTGCTTTAAGACCTGCGGCCGAGAAGTTTTCCACCCCGACGACGCGTGAATTGGTAAAGAAGTCAAAGGTCTCAGTGGTGCCCTCAACGCCTAGACCTGACAGACCCCACGCTGGTCGAGGAGCCATCAAGTTCAAGCTCAACATGGTTGAGCCATTGACCTTAACCCCACCGGCGCGGACCTGACGAGCAACCGCTAGACCGCGTTCTTCATTGCCGGCAAAGACATAACCTTCAAGACCAAACGGGGTGCCATTAGCTACCCGCACGGCCTCGGCATCGTCGGAAACCTGGTGGACTGTGGCCACGGGACCAAACATCTCTTCTTGCGCAGCCTCACTGGTGACGCCAGTGATCAAGGTTGGGGCCAGGAAGTTTCCAGCCAGATCAGGAAGCGGCGTTGAGGAATGGGTCACGCCACCTTGACTGACATATTCCTCAATGCGACCACGCAGCATCGCTAGGTGACCGGAGTGAACCATCGGACCCATGTCCGAATCGGGAGACAACGAATCGCCCAACCGGACCTGTGCCAATCGATCCATGACCTTAGCCATCAGGTCGTCGTAGATGTTTCCTTGCACAATCAATCGTCCAAGTGCGCGACACCATTGACCATTGAGTTGGGTCATAAGTTCAACAATCCCATTCGCAGCAAAGTCCAGGTCTGCATCGTCTAAAACAACGACCGGATTGTTGCCGCCAAGTTCAAGCTGAGTTGCCTTGAAGTCCTCTGCAGCCACTGCTGCGATAGCCCGGCCAGCCGCCAGACCACCGGTCAACGAAATTGCACGAATGCGCGCGTCCTTAACCAACATCCCACCGACGTGGGAGTTGCCCTGAACCACTTGGAAGGTGCCCTTAGGTGCGCCAGCAGCATCCAAAGCCGCTGATACGACCTCAGCCATCACGGTGGTACCGTACGGCGCCCACTCACTGGGCTTAAGGATGGTGGGCGCACCAACAGCCAACGAGTTAGCGATCTTGTGGCATCCCTGCGGCGCCGGCGCATTCCATGGAACCAAACTCAAGGACGGTCCCCACGGCAATCGATGCACTTCAGCCTGGGCTTTGGGATCACTTTGACTGAGTTCAACGTCCACCCTGTGCATCAAACGTCCCTGGCGCAATAAGCCTGCAGCCAAACGGAACGAACCGCCGTTGATAACCGTGGCCAACATGGCGGTAGTACCGATCACTGCAGCACTGCCGAAAGATTCAAGGGCGGCAATGCGTGGAGCCGCTGCATCGAGTGCATCAGCAACGCTTTCCAAGATTGCAGCGCGCTGTTCAGCGGGCACATTCAGCCATTCACCAGTTTCGTGAACGCGGGCTGCTGCTGCAGCCACCCGCTCAACATCGGCATCTGCCGTGGCCTTCATCCGTGCCACAACCTCACCGGTGTTGGGGTTCTCCAACTCAGTGGGCAGGTCAACCGGCGCATCCGACCATTCACCGTCAATCAGCTGACGTGTGGCTGGCAATTCGATGGATTGGGATGGCGTGGTGGTCATGATTTCTCCTCTGCGGAATAGACATCAGAGACAGTAGTGCTCTGGTGAACCGGCCCGGTTGCGCCCCGTGGATCCTGGGGCACTCGCTGAGTCGGGTCTGTACTGATTTTGCTCCCCATCACGGTCAGGACGCGCACCAGTTCACCATCTCGATACAAAGTGGTGGTGCGGGTGCGCTGATTGCCGCCTAGGTGCCGGATGTAGTCCGGATCGTGGAATCGTGTGGTGCCCTGCTCATCAATGCGACGGGGGGCGAAGACCAAGACTCCCGGGCCTCCGCTCACGCCTACCATCTCGGGTGCATTGGGACCGAGCCGATCAAAAATGAGAACTCCATCCACGATTGATCCGCGAAAGGTGCGGGCATGCGGGTCTCGGCCACGAAGAACGACGTTAGTTTGAATGAACTGATCCCCCTCAATATCGAGGTACACCAATTGCTCATAAGGCACCGGACCGGGTGAGCCACCGAGCGGATCGTCAGCCAGCTCAACGCCTGCCGGCGAGTAGGCGCTGATCTGGTCATGCCACACCCCGCGGAAGAGCAACAAGTTTTCAGCAACCGATGTCACGACTGCTCACAGCATCCAGGTAGGTCGCGGTTCAACGGCTCGTGGAAGTTGCAAGTTGCGAGCCAGCGAGCGCGCAACCTCAACAGCTTCAGCACGTGATGCACCAGTAGAAATATTCAACAACTCCATCAAGTACAAAACATCTTCAGTCGCGATCAAGCCACCCATTCCGCCCAGGGCAGTGTCAAACTGGGTGACTCCACTTTTCAACGCTGCTAGCGCATTGGCTAAGCCCAAACCCGCATGGTCACGAAGGCAGACGCCGGTTGCCGACGGCTTGATTCTTACGCTCACATCCACCAGCCGTTGACGAACAATCAATGGATTGGCATCAGCGGAGGTGTCATCTAGAACAACTTGGGTGAACCCACCCCGCGCCAGGTTTGACACGGCAAAGAGCACTGCATCGTGATGATCGGGATCAAAAGCGTTCAGAACAACGACTCGCTCAATGCCAACCTCGGCTTGCTGAGCAATGGTGGCCTCAATCGCCGCCGCATCGCGCGAATCAACGACAACCTCAGCAGGAGATACCGCCACTCCAGCGGCAGCCAGGGCAGCCTTATCTGTGGTCAAGTCGACACCGGTCTGGGCTTCAAGTCGGGCCACACCCACATCAGCAACCGAGGCCCGTTCCGGAAGTTGGTCTGCAAATTGCCCCCAACTGCGTGAGTGATACAGCAATGGGGCTGACCTTCGCGGGTTTCCGGCGTCAAGGACCTCGCCCACGAAAATGGTGTGATCGCCACCTTCGTATTCAAAAACAACGCGACAATCAATCCACGCTAAAGCGTGATCAAAAAGCGGAACACCGGTTTGGCTTGTGTGGCAATCAACCCCATCGAATCGGTCCGTGATCTCGGGGATCATGCCGGCAAAACGCTTACCTAATTCGGTCTGGTCCGCGGCCAAAATGTTGATACCAAATACGCCGCTCTTGGCAATCAAGTCGTGGGTATAAATACCCTTCAGCAAGCACACCGACACCAAGGGCGGCTCCGCGCTGACGCTGCTAAACGAGCTAGCCGTCATGCCGTGCCAGTTGCCATCAGCAAGGGTGGTGACAACGGTTACGCCACTGGGCCATTGCGCGAGCGCGTCCCGAAATATCTCCGGGTTAACGGCCACCGCGCGCTCCTATCCTTTTCAAGAGATTCTCAATAGTGTGTAGATCCCACGGTTCACCAGGAGTTGGCTATGCCAGGCACTATCAATAAGGACAACCTTACCCGCCTGATCGCGCGGGAACAGGAGCGCTTCGTCCAAAGTCACCCAGCATCTGCCGCACTGCATGAGCGGGCTCAAAATTCCCTTAATCGTGGGGTCCCAATGGTCTGGATGGCACGCTGGGCCGGGGCTTTCCCCTTGTTTGTCACCTCGGCTCAAGGCTCGCACTTCACCGATGCTGACAACCGTGACTACATCGATTTTTGCTTAGGTGACACAGGTGCGATGAGCGGCCACTCACCGGCACCGACCGTGGCTGCCGTTTCAGCTCAGGTTGCCAAAGGGATCACGGCCATGCTGCCGACCGAAGATTCCATCATCGTGGGAGAAGAACTTGCTCGTCGATTTGGATTGCCTCTGTGGCAATTCACCTTGTCAGCAACTGATGCTAATCGAAATGCCATTCGCCACGCTCGCCACATCACAGGTCGAGCCAAGATTGTCGTTCACGATTGGTGTTACCACGGCACCGTAGATGAAACATTTGCCATTCTCGGAGCAGACGGTTCCACCATTTCCCGGCCAGGAAATATTGGTGCTCCAGTTCCACTGGACCAGACAACAATTTCCGTCGACTTCAACGACGTGGCGGCCCTAGAGAAAGCACTCGCCACCGGCGAAGTTGCCGCAGTGTTGATGGAGCCGGCCTTGACCAACATTGGCATCGTGCTGCCCGAACCGGGTTACCTTCAAGCCTGCCGCGAATTGACTTCTAAATACGCAGCGGTGTGGATCGTTGACGAGACGCACACGCTCTCAGTGGGTCCTGGCGGGTGGACTGGAACGTACGGATTGGAACCAGACATGCTCACGGTAGGTAAGCCGATCGGCGGCGGTATCCCGTGTGGCGCTTTTGGGATGACGCACGAAATCGCAGACAAGATCGCCGTTGGCGTCGAAAAAGATGACTTGGATGTTGGCGGAATTGGCGGAACACTTGCCGGTAATGCCCTGTCCTTAGCGGCCATGCGCGCCACCTTGACTGAGGTACTGACTGAAGGTGCCTACAAACACATGATTGAACTAGGCACTGCCTGGGCCGATGGAGTAGATGCTGCCATCGCTACACACGATGCGCCGTGGCATTGCAACCGATTGGGTGCGCGTGGGGAATATATGTTTTCGCCGCACGCAGTTCGCACCGGAGCGCAAGCTTTTGCTGCAGGCGATCATGGTTTAGATGAATTCCTTCATCTATACGCACTCAACCGCGGCATATTGATGACACCATTTCACAATATGGCGCTGATAGCACCAACTACATCGGCCGCAGATGTGGATGCGCACACAGCCATGTTCAACGAAATGCTCACAGAACTTTTTGCCTGACTTTTGAGCTCAAATATTGGCTCAATCGATAGATAGAACTTCTGCCGCTTCGGGACTGGTCTCTATAAGGAAGTTCCTACAGCGCACATACTCTTCCTCTTCGCCGATGGCATGAGCTGCTCGAGCCAACGCAGCTAAGGACCGCAAAAATCCGTGATTGGGTTCATGGGACCACGGGACAGGCCCGTGACCCTTCCACCCATTGCGACGAAGTAGATCCAAACTGCGGTGGTAGCCGGTACGCGCAAACGCATAGGACAAGACCGGATCGTTATCTCCTAGCGCCTTCTCAGCCAGCACAGCCCACGGCAAAGCCGATGACGGGTGGGCAGCGGCAACCACTCGCGGATCCGTTCCGCTTTCAAGTTCAACTCGCGGTTCGGGTTCGGATGGCAAAAGGGTCTCTGGCGGTTCACCAAGCAAATTAGTCATGTCTCCATCATGCCTGCTGTGTGCACCTGTGGATAGTTGCCATCACCACGCGCTCGAATACTTCAGGCTGAACCAATGTCTGCGCTCCGCGATCCTGTCTTTAGCCGAACCCAGGCTTTAGCCGCTGGCTTTACCTCCGATCAAATTCGATGGGCGCTGAAAACATCCCGCTGGTTTGCACTACGGCGCGGTTTATATGCAGACTCAGCCGCCTTTGACGAGCTTTGCCCCACGGACCAGCATCTTTTGCAAGCCTTTGCTGCGATGTCGCACCTGACTTGCCCATCAATGATCAGCCATCGCAGCGCTGCGTTCCTTTATGGATTGCCTGCCTATCGAAATCCCCAACGCGTCTGCCTCACAGTCAGTAGAGATCAGCGCCGAACGATGGCCGATGTTGATCTGTACACCACCCGTGACTTGGGCCGGGACAACAGCCTTTTGAACCATCGCTTCACCATGGCCATTGCGATCACCACACTTGCTCGCACGGTCGTTGATGTGGCCCGCACTAGTGATCTGCCAGAAACTCTTGTTGTGGCCGATGCAGCCCTGCACACATCACGCGTAACCAAGGCCGAGTTGAATAATGTTCTGGACGGCCTTTGGCGCTGGCCACATGTGGATCGAGCGCGACGCGCTCTTGAGCATGCCGATCCACGATGTAGTGATCCACAGATCTCGTGGGTGCGCGGTCTATTCATCGAAAACCAGCTACCCATTCCGGACTTTCAGGTCGATATCCACGAACGCAACAAGTTGATTGGGCGTTTTGACTTTGCCTGGCCAGAGTTAGGGGTGCTGGCTCACGTTGATCGGCTCAATGGCACGCCATCGGATCAACTGCGCGCCCTTCGACAACAACGCATCATTGACGAATACGCCCGCCAACTCGGATTTACCGTGATTGCTCTCAATCCTGATGAATTGGCGGCTCATGCACACCACCGACTTGGTCCATTACGCAAAGCTCTGGCCCAGCAAGCTGCTGCTTAAGGACATAGCCCCTTAAGAAGCTAGCGATGTTCCCGTCGAGCGAAGGTCTTCACACGCGCGAACAACCCGTGCTGACATTCCGGCTTCTGCGGCTTTGCCATAAGCACGAGGGTCGTACTGCTTCTTATTACCTACTTCGCCATCAATCTTGAGCACACCGTCATAGTTGCGCATGATGTGATCAACCACTGGTCGAGTAAAGGCGTACTGCGTGTCAGTATCAATGTTCATTTTCACCACGCCATAGTCCAACGTTTCACGAATCTCTGACAGCAACGATCCTGAGCCGCCGTGGAATACCAAGTCAAAGGGCTTGTCCTTGCCCGTTGATGCACCTACGTGCTCTTGTATCTCTTTCAAGATCGCCGGCTTGAGTTTTACGTTGCCTGGTTTGTACACGCCGTGAACATTCCCGAAGGTGGCTGCCAACATGTAGCGCCCCTTTTCACCAGTACCCAAAGCTGCTGCAGTCAATGCCGCATCATCTGCTGTGGTGTACAGCTTTTCATTAATTTCATGGGAGATGCCGTCCTCTTCGCCACCGACAACACCGATCTCTAATTCCAAAACGATGTTGGCTTTGCGACATTCCTCAAGCAGCTCTTGGGCGATCGCGATGTTTTCCGCCAAGGGCACTGCCGAGCCATCCCACATATGCGACTGGAAGAGCGGATTTTGACCCTTTGCTACGCGCTCTTGTGAGACCTTGATGAGCGGACGCATAAAACCATCGAGCTGTGGTTCAGGGCAGTGATCGGTATGCAAAGCAATATGTACGTCATATTGCGCGGCCACAACATGAGCGAACTCGGCAAGGGCTACCGCGCCCACCACCATGTCCTTATGTGCGCTGCCACTCAGGTACTGAGCGCCACCCCAAGAAATTTGAACAATGCCATCACTGCCAGCTTCGGCAAATCCTTGAATCGCGGCATTCAATGTCTGCGATGAGGTGCAGTTGATTGCCGGGTAGGCAAACGCGCCCGCTTTTGCGCGATCCAACATGGTTGCGTACACCTCAGGTGTGGCAATAGGCATTTTCGCTCCTCAGCAATGGCGTTGCTTCATTGTGCCGTACGGCCTTAGGCGCAGGTAGAGACCATCGGCTCGCTGGCGCAGTGCGTGTTGCTTAAGTGCGCCCTCACGTGGCTCTATTGTGAACGGGTGACTTCTTCCCACCTTGTTGCCCTTGGCCCAGCAGTCCTTGATCCTCAACACCTTGCTATCAGTCTGGGCCTTATTGGGGTTCTGGCCATCATCTTCGCCGAATGCGGCTTACTGGTCGGTTTTTTCCTGCCTGGAGACTCACTGCTGTTCGCCGTTGGACTGTTAACGTCAGGTGGGATTGCCAGCGCACACATTGACCACCCATTGTGGTTCGTCATTGCTCTGATCAGCGTCGCGGCCATCGCAGGCAATCTGTGTGGTTACTACATCGGACTCAAAACTGGTCCAGCAGTTTTTTCGCGACCGCAATCACGCTTTTTTAAACCCGAATACGTCACTAGATCTGAGGAATTTTTTGAGCGCTACGGACGTGCAGCCCTGATCTTGGCGCGCTTTACCCCGATCGTGCGAACCATCATTCCCGTGATGGCTGGCACGGCGAAAATGAACTTCAAGAAATTTGCGCTGTTTTCCACGGTCGGTGGAATTGCTTGGGCTGCAAGTATGACCACACTTGGTTTTTACCTAGGAAAAATTACCTGGGTACAAAAGAATCTCGACATCATCGCGATCGGCATTGTCGCCATCTCGTTTATCCCTGTCTGGCTTGAACTTCGCAAGCCAAGGAACAACGAACCGCTCAACTAACTGCAGAAATCTTCCGGCCTAGGCCGACCTACAAGCCAAGGTCAGTCAGCGAATAGGCGGCGTAATAAGGCAAACCAGCCTCAACGATGGTTGGTTCAGCCCCGCGCTCAACAACCACGGCAACAGCCACGACCTCAGCACCTGCTTCACGCAGGGCTTCAACCGCTGTCAGTACCGAACCACCGGTGGTGGATGTGTCTTCCACGGCTAATACCTTGCGCCCAGCAACATCAGGACCTTCAACTCGACGTTGCAATCCATGTTGCTTCTCAGACTTGCGCACGATGAACGCATCCAATTTGCGACCCTGTGCTGCGGCTGCGTGCAACATCGCACCGGCTACCGGATCGGCACCAAGGGTTAATCCACCTACGGCATCAAATTCAATATCTTTGGTTAGTTCCAGCATCACTGAACCGATCAGTGGTGCGGCAGTTGCATCCAGCGTCACGCGGCGCAGGTCAACGTAGTAATCAGCCTCACGACCGGAGGACAAAATTACCTTGCCGTGCACAACCGCCTTATCTAGAATTTCTTGGCGCAGGGCATCACGATCAGAAGTAGTCACGGGTGAACCATAACCAAGGCCACGCTGGCGTTGCGCTAGGCCTTCTTTTGAGTGTCAAACCAGTTGAGCATGAGGTCGGCCATATTCACATCAGTAATGGTCGCTCCCAAAGCCCCACCTAGCCGCGTTGTTCCGCCAGGGAAGGTGTGGCCACCGCCCACTGCAAGCAACAGCTGGGTTGCAGCCTTACAGCCAGCCCAGGTGCGCAAAATTGCATCAGGCGCCAGTTTGGTGTCCGTGAAGTTCGGTTGGCAGCCATTCTTGGCCGCCCAATAGGTCATATCGTCTTCCACCCCGCCGAAGAAGGCGAACGTTCCAGCAGTCTTTGGATCAGGCTTGTTGGGGACTCCACCGATGCCAGCAAAAAATGCGGTGTCGTCTTTGGTGCCGTGATAGGCAAACACCGGAATCGGGAATCGTTGGAGGGAGGGATCAACCAAGTTGATT
>CAIXNN010000071.1 GCA_903920865.1 uncultured Actinomycetes bacterium | reverse complement strand
GGCCATGGCTTCGGTTGAAGGTGGCATGGAAATCGAACAACTCGCTGTTGAGCGTCCCGATGCACTGGCCAAGATTGCCGTGGATGCCATCGAAGGTGTCACCGATGCAAAGGCCGCTGAGATTTCAGATGCCGCTGGATTTGCGCCCGATATTCGTGACCAAATCATCAATATTTTGAAGAAGCTATGGGTGGTCTTTATTAGCGAAGACGCAACGTTGGTTGAAGTCAACCCGTTGGTTAAGGACCCATCAGGCAAGGTGCTGGCGCTAGACGGCAAGGTGTCCTTGGACGAGAACGCCGACTTCCGTCACCCCGACCACGAAGCACTGGTCGACAACTCAGCTGTTGACCCACTCGAGTTGGCCGCTAAGGAAAAGGGCTTGAACTACGTCAAGTTGGACGGCGAAGTCGGCATCATCGGAAACGGTGCTGGATTGGTGATGTCCACTCTCGATGTTGTCGCCTATGCCGGTGAAGAATTCGGCGGCGTAACTCCTGCCAACTTCCTCGACATCGGCGGTGGAGCTTCGGCACAGGTCATGGCCGATGGGCTGGAAATTATTTTGGGTGACCCCAGTGTGAAGTCAGTTTTCGTTAACGTCTTCGGTGGCATTACTGCATGCGATGCAGTGGCAAATGGAATTGTTCGAGCCATTGCCTTGATCGCCGAGCACGGTCACGCCATTGATAAGCCACTAGTGGTTCGACTCGATGGCAACAATGCTGAATTGGGACGAAAGATTTTGACCGATGCCAACCTCAGCGTTGTGACGTTGGAAGACACCATGGACGGAGCCGCACGTCGCGCGGCTCAACTGGCTGCGAAGTAAGGAACTTTTAGACAATGGCAATCTTTATTACTGAAAACAGCAAGGTCTTGGTTCAAGGCATCACCGGTGGTGAAGGCACCAAGCACACCCGCCGCATGGTTGAATCCGGCACCAACATCGTTGCTGGTGTGACCCCCGGCAAGGGCGGTCAAGAGGTCGACGGCATTCCCGTCTTCAATTCCGTTGGTGATGCAGTGGCAGCCACTGGTGCCGATGTTTCGGTGGTCTTTGTTCCGCCACGTTTTACCAAGGGTGCGGTCATCGAAGCTGTTGATGCGGGGGTGCCATTGGTTGTCGTCATCACCGAGGGTGTGCCCGTCGCGGACACGGCAGAGTTTTTCCAGTATGCGCAAAATGCTGGAACGACGCGGGTGATTGGCCCGAACTGTCCTGGCTTGATTAGTCCCGGAAAGTCCAACGCCGGCATCATCCCTGGTGACATCACCAAGGCCGGTCGCATTGGTCTGGTCAGCAAGTCCGGAACCTTGACCTACCAAATGATGTATGAATTGCGCGACCTTGGTTTTTCTTCTGCCGTTGGCATCGGTGGCGACCCCATTATTGGCACCACGCACATTGATGCTTTGCGTGCTTTTGAAGCTGACCCCGAGACCGATGCCATCGTCATGATCGGTGAAATCGGCGGCGATGCTGAAGAGCGCGCCGCAGCTTTTATTAAGGACAACGTCACCAAGCCGGTTGTGGGTTATGTCGCCGGCTTTACCGCTCCTGAAGGCAAGACCATGGGTCACGCCGGTGCGATTGTTTCTGGCTCTTCGGGCACTGCCCAAGCTAAGCAAGAAGCACTCGAGGCTGTTGGCGTTCGCGTTGGCAAGACGCCATCAGAGACCGCTCGCATCATGCGTGAGATTGTCGAAAAGCTCTAAGTCGCCTCGCGTCGTAGCGATGAGATTGTTTGTGGCACTGCGATGATCAAAGGGTGGCTAATCTCCCTGTCTTGTCGCGGCTGACGCGCACTGATCCGGATGGTCAAGGTCCTTCGCGGCCAGTACTAGTCACCGCAGCCATTGCTGCGCTGTGGTGTGTGGTGATGGGCTTTGTCATCATCGTTGTTCCTGTGTTATTGGGGTGGGCTTTTTCTGCCGGGCCATCGTCTGCTTTTTCACAAGCACTTGCCACGACCGTTCACGTGTGGATTGCCGCCCACCATGTTCCGCTCGTGGTTGGGGGAGCAACATTTAGTTTCTTACCGCTAGCTCTGTTGGCCCTACCGATAATTTTGCTTTTCCAGGCCGGCAAGTGGGCTGCCCGAGCCCAAGGTCCCGCGACGACATCGGATGCCGTGCTACTGACCACGGCGATAGCTGTGATTTTTGGGCTCATCAACATTGTTCTTAATGCCTGGGCTTCAAGCGGATCGATAAGCAGTTCTGCCTGGAGGGTTTTCCTGGCCAGCATCGTTTTGGCTTGGGTTTGTGCTGGCAGCGCGATCTGCCGTGAGATGGGGATCTGGGAACGGGTTTTTCAGTCGCTGCCTGAAAGCGTCAAGGTTCTCACCGCAGCCACGGCAGCAGGCTTGTTGACTTTGGTCGCATTGTCAGCAGTTCTGGCTGCCCTTGCACTGATCATCCATTTTGGGGAAGTCTGCGATTCGTTTACCTTGCTGGGAACTGGATTTGTTGGCACCATCCTTCTTGTCGTGATCTGTTTGGCCTACATCCCTAACGTCTTGATTTGGGTGGCAAGTTTTGCGCTCGGTCCCGGTTTTGCCTTAGGGACTGGCACGACGGTCAGCGCCGCCGTGAGTCAAACCTCGGCCTTGCCGGTCTTTCCACTCGTTGCCGCCGTACCAACAAATGGAACGCCACCGGTGGCAGCTGCTGTAGTGCTGGTGTTTCCTTTGGTGGCCGCTGTTGTCACCGGTTGGTGGATCGCAAAGACCGAGCGCTCACCTGAATCAAGTGCCGCTTGGGCCGGGGCCGCCGGGCTTTTGCTCGCTGTGGTTTTGGGCTTTCTTGCGTGGCTCTCAGGCGGTTCGATTGGCAGTGGTCGACTCTCTGAGGTCGGTCCGCATGCGCTCTCGGTTGCCTTGTTTGCATCCTTAATTCTGACCCTGGTTTCAGCAGCATCGGCCTGGTCCTTGTCCATGTTCCGAGCCAGAACAGAGTCATCAACGCGACCTTAGGTCTTGGATTAGTGCCACGGTGGCCTAGATAGGCTGACCCAGTGAGCATCCCAGCAACCCCACAATCGCGAGCGCGAATTGTGGTTTTGGTTTCTGGTTCAGGCACGATTCTGCAAGCCCTGATTGATGACCCTTCAGATGAGTTGAACAATGTTGAGATCGTCGCTGTTGGAGCCGATCGCTACGGCATTGAAGGCTTGCGCAGGGCAGAAGCCGAAGCAATTCCCATCTTTGTTGTGCCGGTTCAGGACTACCCATCCCGTGAAGACTGGGACAAAGCTCTTGCCGGTGCCATCGCTGAACATTCACCAGATTTAGTAGTCAGCGCAGGGTTCATGAAAATCATTGGACCGCAAACGTTGAGCACGTTCCCCGTGGTGAACACTCACCCCGCCCTGCTACCGCAGTTTCCCGGTGCCCACGCTGTTGCCGATGCGCTGACAGCTGGTGTTGAACAGACCGGTTGCACGGTCCACTTCGTCGATGAAGGCGTGGACACTGGACCGGTGATTGAGCAGGTTGCAGTCCCGATTGAATCGGGTGATGACGTTGATATTTTGCATGAGCGCATCAAGGTGGTTGAGCGTGAGTTGCTGGTAAAGGTTGTGGCACGTTTGTGTTCATCAGGTTGGTCCATCGACGGCAGGAAGGTCTCATTTCCGTGAGCAAGTTACCCATCAAGCGCGCACTAGTTAGTGTCTATGACAAGACTGGGCTGACCGAGTTGGCGCAAGCATTAGCGAATGCTGGAGTTGAAATCGTTTCTACCGGTTCAACCGCGGCCACTATTGCAGCTGCTGGGATTGCCGTTACGCAAGTCAGTGAGCTCACCGGTTTTCCCGAATGCCTTGACGGTCGCGTCAAGACGTTGCACCCGCGAGTACATGCAGGTGTTCTTGCTGATCGTCGTTTGGACTCCCATGTTGAGCAACTCAAAGAACTCGAGATTGAGCCATTTGATTTGGTGGTAGTAAACCTGTATCCCTTTAGCGCCACTGTTGAATCTGGTGCAAGCAACGATGAGTGTGTTGAACAAATTGACATTGGCGGTCCCACTATGGTGCGCGCAGCCGCCAAGAATCACCCCAGCGTTGCTGTTGTTGTTGACCCGGCGCACTATGCAGAGGTCGTAGTGGCCCTTACCTCTGGGGGTTTTGACTTAGAGCAACGCAAGCGTCTGGCCGCTCAGGCCTTTGCCCACACCGCGAGCTATGACGCCGCTGTTGCATCGTGGTTTTCCAGTGAATACGCACCTGCTGATGATGCGGCCTTTCCAGTTTTCATGGGTCGCACCTTTGAACGAGCTGACGTCTTGCGCTATGGCGAGAACCCGCACCAACCAGCCGCCCTGTATCGATTTGCTGCCGGCCCAGGCACTGGGATCGCGCAAGCCGAACAACTGCACGGCAAAGAGATGTCCTACAACAACTACGTAGATGCCGATGCAGCTCGTCGCGCAGCCTATGACCACACCCAGCCCGCTGTTGCCATCATCAAGCACGCGAATCCGTGCGGTATCGCAGTCGGTGCCGACATCGCCACTGCACATCGCTTGGCGAACGAGTGCGATCCAGTTTCAGCATTCGGTGGTGTGATCGCCGCCAACCGACCCATCACGCGTCAGGCTGCTGAGCAAATTGCAGAAATTTTCACCGAAGTCATTGTGGCCCCCGACTTTGAACCAGAGGCCTTGGCGATTTTGAAGGAAAAGAAGAATCTTCGGCTACTCAAATGTGCTCCGGTACAAGCCACATCAAGTATTGAAACCCGTCCTGTCAGCGGCGGACTACTCGTGCAGGTTGCCGATGCAATTGATGCCTCAGGTGATGATCCGTCATCATGGGTGTTGGCAGCCGGCGAGCCAGTCGACGCAGCAACGTTTGCCGATTTGGTGTTTGCCTGGCGCGCAAGCCGTGCTGCTAAGTCCAACGCCATTGTTTTGGCCAAGGGCGGGGCCACGGTTGGCGTGGGCATGGGTCAGGTTAATCGTGTTGACTCGGCTCGGTTGTCCGTGTGGCGGGCCGGTGATGAACGAGCTAAGGGAAGTGTTGCCGCTTCGGATGCGTTCTTCCCTTTCCCTGATGGTTTGGAAGTGTTGATTGACGCTGGCGTGCGTGCTGTCGTTCAGCCCGGTGGTTCGGTACGGGACCAAGAAGTCATTGACACTGCATTAGCTCACGGGGTGGCCATGTACTTCACTGGGACCCGCCATTTCTTCCACTGATTCTTTAGCCCAAAGTTGCACACATGGCTAAGGGTCGAAGGCGTAAGCCAACTAACACCGCGGCGATCGCCCTTGGTGGTTTTATCGGTTTGCTCGTTTCTGTTCAAGGCCGTGCCAATGCCACCTTGGCCAGAGATGTTGGTGATGCCATTGGTGGTGCGGCCTTAGGTTTCATTCTGGGCTGGGTCATCATCACAATTTTGTTGGTGTCAAATGCTCAGCATCGGGCTGGCTTGCGAGCTATTCCATCCCTGTTTCGCGCCGGTGAACTGAAGTGGTGGTTGCTCTTAGGCGGGCTGGGAGGAGCAACCTTGGTTGCATCCCAAGGCTTTGCTGTTCCAGTGCTTGGTGTCTCACTGTTTACGGTTGCACTGGTGGCTGGGCAAATTACCTCCAGCCTTGAAGTCGATCGTTTGGGGTTAGGTCCAAGTGGTCGACTGCATCCGAGCAGGTTCCGAGTCTTTGCCAGCGTCATCTCGGTGATCGCGGTCGTGATCGCGGTGGACCCATTTTCGGGGGGAGTAAATTTTCAGCCCGTTGCAGTTTTTGTTTGCCTGTTCGCCGGAACTCTTGTCTCAGCCCAGCAAGCATTTAATGGTCGAGTGGCTATGGCCACGGGCAGCCCCATCACAGCAGCGTGGATGAACTTCACGGTGGGTGGAATCATGTTGTGGACCTTGACTTTGATTCGTCAGGTTGATTTCAGCACAGCACCATCACCTCTTCAACAGCCCTATTTGTACGTCGGGGGTCTGATTGGCGCCACCTTTGTTGCCGTTGCTTCTCGGTTGGTTCGCACGCTGGGGGTTTTGCTGCTCAGTTTGACTTCAATCGCCGGCCAACTCTTAGGTGCGGTGTTGTTGGATGTTTTTCTCCCCACCCAACGCGGAGCGCTAACCAATTGGGAATTTGTTGGTGTTGTCTTGACCTTCGTGGCTGTCCTGGTGGGATCGGAACGATTTAAACGCCGGCAAAAGTACCTTCGAACCCCATAGAATTACGCTCGCAACCTACGCTTTCACGATTGGGGCATACTCAGGCCATGGCATCGATCACTATGGACGGCAAAGCAACTGCAGCAACTCTTAAGGCTGAACTGGCCAAGCGCGTTGAGGCGCTCAAGGCAGCTGGTATCTCGCCAGGGTTGGGAACCATCCTTGTCGGCGATGATCCAGGTTCAAAGTCCTATGTGGGTGGCAAGCATCGTGACTGCGCGGAAGTGGGCATTGAGTCCATCCGCATTGATTTGCCGGCAACTGCCAGCCAAGCAGATGTTGAGGCGGCAGTTCGTCAGCTCAACGCCGATCCAAACTGCACCGGTTTCATTGTCCAGTTGCCGCTTCCTGATGGTCTCGATGCAAATGCTGTACTGGAAATGATTGATCCGGATAAGGATGCTGACGGGCTACACCCAGTGAATTTGGGTCGCTTGGTTTTGGGCATACCGGCCCCGTTGCCCTGCACTCCGCGCGGAATTGTGGAATTGATGCGCCGCTACAACGTTCCACTTGATGGTGCAGAAGTTGTTGTCATTGGACGAGGCGTAACCGTTGGTCGATCCATTGGATTGTTACTGACTCGACGCAGTGAAAACGCGACGGTGACTTTGTGTCATACCGGAACTAAGGACTTAGCGGCTCATGTTGAGCGAGCTGATGTGGTCATTTCAGCCGCGGGTGTGCCCAATTTGATTACCCCCATGATGGTCAATCCTGGCAGCGCGGTGATCGATGTTGGTATCACTCGCACTGAGAATGGAATGGTCGGAGACGTGGACACCGATTGCTCAGTGGTCGCTGGCTTCCTGACGCCAAATCCTGGGGGAGTCGGACCTATGACTCGGGCCATGTTGTTGACCAATGTGGTCGAAGCTGCCGAAGCAACTTTGGCCGCGAGGTCCTAGTTTGACCTGACCCGCTGACTGCATCCGGCCGCGGTTCGGCTAGATTTGGCTCGTTAGCAAGGGTGAATTTCGTGCCCTAGCAATCCCCTGATTTGTGCCTCGCGGTGCTCGATTGCGTGCGTGAGGCCAGGAAGAGAGCGGTTTTCCATGGCGTCATCAACTCCCGTGAATGTCACTGTTACCGGCGCTGCCGGCCAGATTGGTTATGCACTTTTGTTCCGCATCGCCTCTGGTCAGTTGCTCGGACCTGATGTCCGCGTGCGTTTGCGGTTACTTGAAATCACTCCGGCCCTGAAGGCCGCCGAAGGTACCGCGATGGAACTTGATGACTGTGCATTCCCGCAGTTGGACGGCATCGACATCACTGACGACCCGCGCGTTGCTTTTGACGGTGCCAACGTTGCCCTACTCGTGGGCGCCCGCCCGCGTACCGCAGGCATGGAGCGCGGCGACCTCCTTGAAGCCAATGGTGGAATTTTCAAGCCACAGGGTGAGGCCATTAATGCTGGTGCTGCAGATGACATTCGCGTTCTCGTCATAGGAAACCCAGCCAACACCAATGCGCTAATTGCTGCTTCGCACGCACCGGACGTGCCTAACTCACGGTTTACGGCCATGACGCGCCTGGACCACAACCGCGCGCTTTCGCAATTGGCCAAGAAGACCGGCGTATCGGTGACGCAAATTAAGAACCTGACGATCTGGGGCAACCACTCTGCAACGCAGTACCCAGACATCTTCCACGCCACTATCGATGGCAGGCCAGCAGTTGATGTGATCAACGATCAAGCGTGGTTGGAAAACGACTTCATTCCCACCGTCGCTAAGCGTGGGGCGGCCATAATTGAAGCTCGCGGCGCATCCTCTGCCGCCTCGGCTGCAAATGCTGCGGTTGATCACATCTATGACTGGGTCAATGGCACCCCTGCCGACTCCTGGACGTCGGCCGCCATTGCCTCTGACGGTTCATATGGCGTTCCTGAAGGAATCATCACCTCATTCCCGGTTCGATCCGTGGGTGGACAGTGGCAAGTGGTTCAGGGGCTAGAGATCAATGAGTTCTCGCAGGCTCGCATTGATGCCTCTAACGCCGAACTGCTCGAAGAGCGCGCTGCTGTTGTCGAGCTCGGCCTCATCTAATTTTTCCATCACCAACTCTTAAGGACACATGCACATGAGCAAGATCAAAGTAAAGAACCCCGTTGTCGAGATGGATGGCGACGAGATGACACGCATCATCTGGTCGTTCATTAAGGAACAACTGATCCTGCCCTACCTTGACATTGACTTGAAGTACTTTGACTTGAGCATTGAAAACCGCGATGCCACCGACGACCAGGTCACCATTGACTCGGCCGAAGCCACCAAGCTCTACGGCGTGGCCGTGAAGTGTGCAACCATCACCCCAGATGAAGAGCGGGTTGAAGAATTTGGTTTGAAGAAGATGTGGAAGTCACCCAACGGCACTATCCGCAACATCCTCGGTGGCGTGATTTTCCGCGAGCCGATTGTGATTTCTAATATTCCGCGTTTGGTTCCAGGCTGGACTAAGCCGATCATCATTGGCCGTCACGCCTTTGGGGACCAGTACCGCGCTACCGACACTGTGATCCCTGGTCCTGGTTCTTTGACGCTGACTTACACCCCCACCGATGGTGGCGAGCCGATGGAACTTGATGTTTATGACTTCCCCAGCGGCGGTGTGGCCATGGCCATGTACAACCTTGACGATTCGATCCGCGACTTCGCCCGCGCCTCCATGCGTTATGGATTGGACCGTGGCGTTCCGGTGTACCTGTCCACCAAGAACACGATCATGAAGGCCTATGACGGTCGATTCAAGGACCTGTTCGCTGAAGTGTTTGACGCTGAGTTCAAGGCTGACTTTGACAAGGCTGGATTGACCTACGAGC
>CAIXNN010000070.1 GCA_903920865.1 uncultured Actinomycetes bacterium | reverse complement strand
GGCAAAAGTTTCCAACCAGGACGTGCTGTGGGTTGCGGGCGCCTCATATGTGCTCGGTGGTGTGGGTGTGGCCTTGGTCGCGGTCCACAAGGAGATCCAAATGAAGGCCACCATCGCCGACTACGCCGCGGGTGTTCCGTGGAAGGTTCGGGTGACGGTGCACGCCTCATTCCTGTCCCTGATCGCCGGCGCACTCGGCTTGGTCTTCTGGGGGTTCGGAGACTTCGGACTGACCAGCGATTCCGGCAGCGGCCCGTGGGTCCTGTGTTCGGTCGGTGCAGTGCTGGTCTCCATTGGCGTGATCAGTCACGTCGAGCACTTGGTTCCTCGGATCGGCCCAGTTGCGGTGGGCGCTGCGATCATTGCTCCGCTTTTGTGGGCGGCCATTCCGTGCCTGAACGCGATTGATCCGTCGAACACCCGCCTGACCTACTATCGCGTTTTCCTAGGAATCGGCTCCCTGCTCGCGGCCCTGGCCTGCGCGATCGCATGGCGGAAAAAGATCACCACCGATCGCTGACCCTCAATAAGCGTTAATACCCCAAGCCTAGGGGCGGATTTCTTAGGCGCTTGAAAAATCAGCGTTAGTTGAAACTTTTGCAGGTGGCTTTACTGAAGGTCAGGCTCTTGGAAAGTGTTAAGGACTTCACGAAGTCAATGCCGTTGCTAAAACTTGCTGTGCGCACGGTGAATGATCCGTTGTAGTTGCTGTCGGTTTTCCATTCGACATACATCGGGAAGCGAAGCTTGATGTAGTTCGTTGACCTAGCCAGTGTGGTCGGTGCGCCACCGGTTGGATTTGCTTGGTTGTAGCGCAGGTCTTGCGGGTTAAAGGTTTCCCACGGGTCATTTGCACTAGTTCCGACCACCTCAAGGACAACCGAGAACTCTTCAAGCAAGCTGTAGTTGGAGTCGGCATAGCGCGTGCAGCGCCCAGTCGAGTCAATGCTGGCTCCGGTCACCTTGGCTCCCCGATTAGGAAGCGATGTAGTGGGTTGCGGCGCCGGCTTCGGAGAGGTTTGTCCGCCACCTCCGCTTCCGCCACCACCACCCCCACCTGCCGCAGGCTTGCTTGAAGGCGTCGGCGTTGGAGTCGGCGTTGGGGTAGGTGTGAGGGTGGGAGTCGGCGTTGCTGTAGGTGTCGGCACATTCAGGATGGGGTTGTCCACCACGTTGATGCGAATCGAACCTTCTCGCAGCAGATCCTGGGTCAACTTCTTGGCAAAGTCTGAGCCCAAGATGGTGTAGGAATCGCGTAGCGGAATGTTGGCGAAGGCAAATTTTTGAGTGCAGACACCGGTTTGACCCGTCAGCGATGGTGTGAACTCGCCGGTTTCTAATTGGGTAATGGACAACGCAATGCCGGTGGGATCTAAAAGTTGAATTTGGGTGTTGCGTTGGTTGGCGCACGACTCTGCGGTTGCGCTGGTGCGTTCAACAAATCCATTGGTCCCGAAGGTGGCGCCAATTGATGACTTGGATGAGCAACCCAACAGCAGGCACGCCACAACGATCAGGCTTAGCCCGAGCGCGCTACGGCGTGCAATCTTCAACGGAACCACCATTTCCCTCACTGGTGCTAACCGTAGCCGGTGCAAGCGCATTCCTGAAAAGGTGAGCGGGGCTGATAAGCATCGGTAGCCCAAATGGGTTAAAGCCAACGGTGGCCTAGACACGGCGGAACCCCTAACCCGGTGGTTGGGCTAGGGGTTCTGCCCCCGATGTCACCCACGTCTGCAGGTGAGGATCAGTTAGCGACGAGCTTGGGCTGCTTTAGCATCACTGTCAGCCTTGGCCTGTGCCGCTTCAGCCTTAATCTTGCTGGCTTGTTCGGTCTGCGCCTTGGCTGCAGCCGCATCCTTGGCTTGCTTGTTTACTTGTTCGTTTGTAGCCATGATTTCTCATCTCATTTCCTCTTGAGTCGAGCTCAACCTCAAGCCCACTTGGGCGAGAATTTGCCCACTACTGATATTGCCCCGCACGCACAGCGGAGGTAAGTGGCGGACGTCCTCAGGTTGGGTTGAATTTGTGGGACAAAATCAAGCCTTAAGCCCTACTTTCAACCGTGCCCTACGATGTGTCAGGTGAATGGCTGGTCGGTAGCGGTGCCCACGGGCAAGCGGGGAGCCGGGCTAGGCAATGAAATTTTGGCTTGGGCCAAAGCATGGATTGCGGCAGATTTGCTCGACCAACGACTCGTCGAACAGCCGTGGGATTGCAATCGCCGCTTGTACGGATTCAGACTTGGACACAATGTCGATGATTTAGCTCGCCAACTCATGGCCTTGTATGGCTCGCACACCAACATCACCTGGGACATGATCCGTGGCACCGGCCAGTGGGACTATCGCGAAGGCCTTATTGCCCTTCGGGACCAAGGTCAGTTGGGTTCGGTCAATCGCCATGTTTCTCGAATGCAAGGCGGCTTTTTCTCGGTGTACTCGGCGCGTGAGGCAACCCGCGTGCGATTGATCGCGAATCAACGTGTTGAGCTAGCTCAAGCAGACTTGCGGATCGGTGTGCACGTGCGGCTCGGCGACTTTTCCAGCCCTCAAGAGGCAGCTCCAGGCCTTTGGAACACCCGGCAGCCGTTGAATTGGTATCAGAGTTGTATTGAAACTCTGATCAAGGATGCCTCTGGTCAGATTACCTTTTGTCTAGTCTCTGATGACCAATCCAGCCCTGAATTTGAGGAGATGGTGACCCATCTAAGTCAGCTTGGAACAGTTGAAGTGGGGACAACTAATTTTCTCTACGATCTGGCTCTCCTGGCTAGCTGCGATGTCCTCGTGCCGTCAGTTTCTTGGTTCTCAATGCTGGCGTTGTTTGTCTCGGAGGCAGCCTTCGTCTGGCCGCGTAGTGGTCTAAACGAGCACCATGGCTTGTTGAGTATTTGGGGGCATGAGGTTGATCAAGTCCCTGGCCCTACGGCGGACGCAATTGCCTGGGCGCAGAGTCACGAAATTTCGCCTATCACGCGCGGAATCCCCTTTCCCTCAGATGAAGGTCGAATCCGCGAATGGCTGCAAGCAGTGCAAAGCAAACAGCTGCCAACCCAGATTCAGTCGGACTTGTTGTATTACGGAGTAACACCGCAGTAGGCGAGGTTGTTAGAAGTCATCCAGGGCGGCGAAAAGTTGAGCTCTGCGGGCGGCGCGACGTTGGCGCTGGGTGCCTCGGTTGCTGACATCGCGAGCTTGCGCCACCACGCTCTCAACAAGGTTCTTCACATCATCGTTAGCAAAGACCCATTCGGACACATCAAAGCTCAGGTCGGCCAGCCATTGAGTAATGAGTACATCCCCGATGTCGCCACCCAAGGAAGTGCGGAATTGTGGAATCAAAGCACCAAAGCTCAAACCAAGTTCAGTCAGTCCAGCCGCGTAAGTGCCTAGGGCGGGTTGGTTAACCGGCAATCGAACTTGCACATATTCAGCGCCAGCCCGCTTGAGCTGATCAAGGGCTGAATCAACCTCATCGACAAGGTCCTTGCCCACCACGGTGACATCAACAACCCCGAGCAAGTTACCCGAGTCGTAGGCAGTTGATAGGACTGTTCGATCCGGGCAGATCACATCTGATTGGGCGGCTTCAAGAGTTCGCGGCCACGAACTCGCACCCAGAACAATCCTGGCCATGGGTTCATAGGGTCGTGGGATCCACATGCTGGCTGGACTCAGTGGCTTGAGTGCGCCGTAGGCCACCGATAGGGAGTTGCGGGTGGATTGCATGCCGTGGGTAATTCCCACCTGCTGCATAGGTGCGGTGTAGCCCAAGTAAACGCCCACCATGGTGGCGCCTTCGCGAATGGCGATTTCCTGAGTGGCGGTGTGGGTCATCACCGGTTCACGCACTCGGCCGGTCACACCAAGATCATTGAGTTGTTCCAGCAAACGCTCACCGAGTTGATTGGCAAGTCCGCGACGACGAAAACGTGGATCGGTAACTGTTCCACCGGTTTCCACCACTGAGTCAGAAAGATAAACCGCACCCCAGTGGGCGGCAATTTCGCCTGAATCACTCACAGCTACTTGTCCAATGCGCTCACCAGAGGCGATCGCGGCGGCGATGCGTTCGGGGTAGTACATCGCATGCAGGGGATAGGACCATCCATAGCAGCGATACAACGTTCGCGTCAAAGCTGCCGCATCTTCAATGCGAAGTTCACGTAAGGTGACTTCTTCAGTGCTTGGTTCTGAGTCATCGGGCAAGATTTCAAGAGAGTCGGTATCAAGCATCTGATTGTGTGAGGGAAGCGCGAAGCGCACTTCAGTTAAGTTCGCTAGGCCATCGGTGCGCGCATCAGCTGAGGTTGCCAGGCCTGCTTCAAGCAGAAGCAGAATCGCTTCGGGTGCGCCGACGATGGGCTCACCAAAATCTCGAAGGGTGACCAGAAACTCGGTGCCCTTGACCTCTGCAGTCAAGGCCAGCGTGGAATCCTCTTCCCCACCTTGCAGCCGAACTCGGGCGTCATTGCCGAGTTGACGCACAACCAGCCCGACGCTGTCGCCGTCGCCGCCAAGGGATTCAACCGCGGATCGAGCACTAGCAGCCAGAACGGTGATGCCGCTTGCATCGGCCGGCGCGCTGACGTTGATCACGCCCATACTTTAGTTGTTCGCGGATCCCTAGGGGCTTCAGAGTGCCCTTCTGCGTGAAGGACAACTGCGGTGAACACAAAAATCGCGTTGACCGAAGTCTTCGCGATTTTTGTTAGTGCTGACTCTGAGGGGAGGGTCAGGCGCTGATGACCGGATGCCAAGAGAACGGGTCTCGTGGGTTGAAGTGTGAAAAGTCTGCGCTTGGGCGCTCGGAAAGGAGCTCCACAGGGGCTAGAGGTGTGGGTTCATCGGGCGCAACCTCAGCCATCGGGAGGGCGTCGATGGGCAAAAACACTGATGTTGATTCGTAGGCGATGCTCGGTTCAACCGGTACGGGCTCTGCGATCTCAGACTCAACGGCAACTAACCCTGCGACTTCAGGCTCAACGACAACTAGCTCAGTGGCAACTGGCTCGAAGCTAGTCCATTCCATGACTGGTTCGGTGACCGGAGCTTCGATGGGTTCTGGCGCCTTTGCGGCAGCGCTGACAGGTGTACTGATCAGGTCAAAGCGACACAGTCCACAAACGAGCGATCCAGGCAGGATCAAACTTGCACACCGCGGACAGGTGCTGCTGGTTGAGCCATTCTTTGTGCGAGCCATATTTGGGCATCGGCAGGTCATCTTGAGAACTAAAGGGCTTTGAACGGGACTTTTGCCCTACTTTTTTCAGGATCAGGCCGCAGGCGTGCGATGGGTGGGTTCAGGCCCCTACGGCAGAGTCAAGATTTCAGATCCCGATTCGGTCACCAAGATGGTGTGTTCAAATTGGGCGCTTGGCTTCCCGTCGCGAGTCACCACGGTCCATGTGTCATCCCAGATGAAGTAGTCGATGCTGCCCAGGGTCAGCATTGGCTCAATGGTGAAGGTCATCCCGGTTTCTAACATCAAATCCGCTCGTGGATCGTCATAGTGGGGGACTACGAGCCCGGAGTGAAAACTGGTTCCAATTCCATGGCCGGTGAAGTCGCGCACCACTCCATAGCCAAAGCGCTTGGCGTAGGACTCGATCACTCGGCCGATGACATTGAGGGGCCGGCCCGGTGCCACTGCATTGATCGCGCGCATCATGGCCTCTTTAGTGCGCTCAACCAAGAGCCGTGATTCTTCATCAACATCGCCCACGAGGTAGGTGGCATCTGTGTCGCCGTGGACTCCATTGATAAATGCCGTGATGTCAATATTGATGATGTCGCCATCACCGACTCGTGTGGAGTCGGGAATGCCGTGACAGATCACCTCATTAATTGAGGTGCATAAGGATTTTGGGAAACCGCGATACCCCAAGGTAGAGGGGTAGGCCTTGTGGTCACATAAAAATTCGTGACCAATGCGGTCAAGTTCATCAGTGGTAATGCCCGGCTGAATGTGACGAGCTACTTCTTCAAGGGCTTGGGCTGCAATGGCGCCAGCGATGCGCATTCGTTCGATCGTGTCGGCATCTTTGACCTCTGGCCCGGTATAGGGCGCTGGACCCTTGCGGCCCACGTACTCTGGGGCTTCAATGGTGTCAGGCACTTTGCGTTGCGGGGAGATCACGCCAGGCGTTAAGGGCATGTGCACAGTCTAGGAGGGTCATGGGAAAGCGCGTCGGGGATCAAAGCGCCGGGGGAAATGACCTTGAGCAGTTCTGGTGGTGCCTCAAACACAATGCCGTTGAGCAGGGGCCGGTGTGCCCGGGGAAAGTCAAGCTCGGACCTTTTGACAGTGCTGAGGAGGCCGCCCGCGCATTGGAGCTAGTGCGTGAGCGCAATGAACAATGGCAGGCCCACGATGGCCCGGCCGAAGCTGAATCGAATTAGATAGCTCTTAAACGACCAAAGGCCCCCCGCGAAGGCGGGGAGCCTTTGGTACTGAGCAAGGGGGAAGTGAAGAAGAAACTAAATTACTTCTTCTTTGCACGCTTGCGAGCTGCCTTCTTGGCAGGACGCTTGGCGGCCTTCTTAGCAGTCTTCTTAGCAGCGGCCTTCTTAGCTGGACGCTTCTTAGCTGCCTTCTTAGCAGTCTTCTTAGCGGCCTTCTTAGCTGGACGCTTCTTAGCTGCCTTCTTAGCAGTTGACTTCTTGGCTGCCTTCTTAGCAGTCTTCTTAGCGGCCTTCTTTGCTGGACGCTTCTTAGCTGCCTTCTTTGCAGTCGACTTCTTTGCAGTGCGCTTCGCAGCGGACTTCTTGGTTGCCTTCTTAGCAGTCCGCTTCGCAGCGGTCTTCTTGGTGGCGCGCTTGGCCGACTTCTTGGCCGTACGCTTTGCCGCGGTCTTTTTCGCCGCCACAAGTTCCTCCCAGATGTGTCGCGTTCAGCCTGTTGCCGAACGTGTCGCTGTGAACACCATTCCACGCATTACGCATGAGCGCCATCACAATTGAAATATTTGCAGCCCGCGTGTCGCGAATATTTCTTAGTGATTTTTGCTATTAGTTCGCATTTTTGTCATCGAAATGCAGATTGACTGCAAAAAGCTGCGATCAAAACTGTTTGCTGCGCAAAATTGGATTGGTTGTCACATCAGTCACAGTTTTTGCGTGATTTACGCACAAAATCTGCCGATTTACCACTCTTGCGAAGGTCCGGTAATGGAGTCAATAAGCCGCGCTAAACGCGATTTCATGCCTTTCGAGACACCATTGCGCGAAATTTCACCTGCGCTGATTGAAACTAAATGTTGGGCTGCATCAAAAGATATTCCCAGGGCCTGTTCATGCATTTTTGTGGCATAAATCTCGTCGGGCTCGGCGGCCGAATGTGGCGAATTTTCCGGCGGAATGATCAGCGCATCGTGGGCGAGCTGGGTCAACTCATCTTCTTTTGTCCCCATGGTCAAGATGCGCGCGCCAATTTTGCGTGCATCAAAGACCCGTTCAAGGAGTTCATCAGGGGCATCGTCTTGGGCCACGACGAAAAGGGTTTCCCGCCGCGATGTGCGCTCAATGCGCTCAAGCCCGATGGCCAGGTGCGGGGGAGCATCGGGCGGGGCAGACCACCTAATCAGTGTTGGTTTGAGGTTGGGCAAGTCAGAGAGCCGACTTTCATCGTCGAGGTGGGCGGCCATGTGCCAGGGCTCCTGGGTGGGAGTGCCCACCAGCAGTAGGCCGCCGGCAGTCGAGGTTGACTTATTGAGCAGAGACGCAAATTCCGTGGTTTGGTTGAGTAATGGATCGCCGGCGAGCAACTCGCGTAATAATTGAACGGCAGAAGAATCCATGGGGTCATCGTGCCTTAGATAACAGTGTGCTGAAAGGATGCGCGCCATGACTGAAAAGCCTGTCGCTACTGACCCCCGTGAATTGCCCGATGTTTCGTCCCTACGCATTGGCGTGTTGGGCGGCACCGGAGATCAGGGTCGCGGCCTTGCGCGCCGGTTCGCCATGGCTGGTCTGAGTGTGAGCGTGGGTTCTCGCGATGTAGGCCGCGCCAACCAAGCTGCGGCCGCAATTGGTCATGGTGTGGTGGGCCATGACAACGCCACCTGTGCCAGCTCTAGTGATGTTGTCATCGTCGCTGTGCCCTGGGATGGGCACGCTGCCACCTTGAGTGATTTGCGCGAAGAGCTAGCCGGCCGGATCGTGGTGGACTGTGTGAACCCGTTGGGCTTTGACAAGCAAGGTGCCTACGCCCTAGCCGTCGAAGAGGGCAGCGCCGCTGAGCAGGCCCAAGGTTTGTTGCCCGATTCGACGGTGGTGGCCGCTTTCAATAACGTCTCAGCAGAGCTGTTATTGGATGAAAGCGTTAATGAGATCGAGACCGATGTGCTGGTTCTGGGTGATGTGCGCGAGGCGACCGATCAAATTCAGGCCCTGGTGCAAACCATCGCGGGAATGCGCGGGATTTATGCCGGGCGTTTGCGCAATGCTCACCAAGTCGAAGCATTGACGGCAAACTTGATTTCGGTCAATCGGCGTTACAAAGCCCACGCTGGGGTTCGCGTCACCGACGTATAAGCACTCGGCGAATCAGCGATAGTCCTGATCGGCTGAGGGGAACTCGCCACTGGTGACATCATCGGCCCACTGGCGGACAGCGGTGGTCATGATGGATCGCAGATCCGCGTAAGTCTTAAGGAAACGTGGGTGCGGAGGCGGAGTAAGACCAAGCAGGTCCTGCCATACCAAAACTTGAGCATCGGTTTGATTGCCAGCGCCAATCCCAACGGTGGGAATGTTTACCGCCTGAGTGATCTGGGTAGCCAATTCAGCCGGCATGACCTCTAAGACGATGGCAAATGCACCCGCTGCCTCTAAGGCTTTGGCATCCATGATGATGTCGTCGGCGGCTGCCCCGCGACCTTGCACGCGGTAGCCACCAAGAACGTTGACAGATTGTGGCGTTAGGCCAATGTGACCCATCACCGGAATGCCAGCCTCAACCAGGGCGGCAACCTGCGGGCGAACGCGCGCGCCACCTTCAAGCTTGACCGCGTGCGCGCCGGCTTCTTTGACGAATCGGGTAGCGCTTTCCAGTGCCTGTTCGGGCGAGAGTTGGTAGGAACCAAAGGGCATATCTGCCACTACAAGGGCGCGTGAACTACCGCGAACCACTGCGGCCACCATCGGGATCATGTCATCGAGTGTGATGGGCAAGGTGTTGCTGTGGCCTTGGACAACCATGGCTGCACTATCGCCGACCAAAAGCACGGGGATGCCAGCATTGTCAAACAACTGGGCCGTTAATGCGTCGTAGCTGGTGATCATCGGCCAGCGGTCACCACGCTCTTTGGCTGCGATCAGGTCGCGGGTGGTGATGCGGCGGTTTGTGACGCTAATGCCACCGTAGAGCTGTTCTGAGTTTTCAGACAGCGAAACGTTCTCGGTCATTTTTGGCTCCGTTCTCGAGGCCCTGACGGGTCCCCGGATCGATACCTCAATACTGACACGTTTTAGTCCGAATTGGTACCCGGGGCTTTCTCGCGCCACTTATTGGTCATGGGCAGTCGACGGTCCCGGCCAAAAGCCTTCAGGGAAATCTTGGGACCGGGCGGGTATTGGCGGCGCTTGAATTCGGCGGCATCGACCATGGCCAACACCTTTTCAACCGTTTCAAGGTCAAATCCGTCCCGAACTAAGGCAGCCGCACTTTGGTTACCTTCGATGTAGTCCTCAAGGACACTGTCGAGAAGTTCGTACTCAGGAAGTGAGTCGGTGTCGAGTTGATCGGGGCGAAGTTCGGCCGACGGAGGTTTAGTGATGGAGTTTTCCGGAATTGGGCCGATATCTCCGAGTGCTTGGGCCACCGCATTACGCCAGCGAGCCAATTCCCACACCCAGGTCTTCGGTAGGTCTTTTAGGGGTGCAAATCCGCCGACCGCATCACCGTAGATCGTGGAGTACCCCACGGCTAGTTCGCTTTTGTTACCGGTGGCTAACACCAGATGATTTTCTTGGTTAGACAAAGCCATCAACGTCATTCCGCGTACTCGGGCTTGCAAGTTCTCCCCGGCCACACCATCGACGATGATCGAATCATGAAAGGCCTGAACCATCGGCGCGATGGGAACAGTGAGGAAGAAGATGCCCAGCCGTTCGGCAAGATCGTGGGCATCGGTCTTTGAGTGTTCGCTGGAATATTGGCTCGGCATTGAAACGCCAAAGACGCGATCCTCACCCAAAGCATCAACTGCCATCGCAGCCGTCAGGGCAGAGTCGATTCCTCCGGAGAGTCCAATCAAGACTGTCTCGAAGCCGTTCTTGTTTACGTAGTCGGCCAGCCCAGTCACGATGGCGGCATATAGCTCTTCGGCATCTACTAGGCGCTCGGCAATGACGCCGGGCATCGGCTCAAACGGTTGCGCAGGTTCAGTGGAAAGGCTGATCACGTCAACGCGGTCACTTATTGCACTCTGGTTACTGCTTGCTTGCGCTGTGTCCGGAAGTGCAAGATCGGCGATGAGCACCTCATCGGCGAATTGACCGGCTCGGGCTAGGAGCTGGCCATCGGCATCGACCACGAGGGAGTCGCCGTCAAAGACCAGTTCGTCTTGACCGCCGACCAGGTTGACGTAGGCCAAGGGGATGTTGGCTTCGCGAGCACGGCGTTGGCACAGCTCAAGTCGCATGTCGTCTTTGTTGATCTCGTAGGGACTGCCGTTCAAGACGATTAGCGCATCGGCGCCTTCTCCCGCGGCCCGCGATGCCGGACCGGCATCTTTCCAAAGGTCTTCGCAGATGGTGATCGCAAGTCGCACACCGTGAACTTCAACAATTAGGTCACGCTCGCCAGGGGCGAAGTAGCGGTATTCGTCAAAAACCCCGTAATTAGGCAGGTGCTGTTTGGCGTACTGGGTGATGACTTTCCCGCCATGAATGACAGCAGCAATATTTTGGGGCAGTCCGCTCTCGGTTCGCTCGCCAAGGGCACCAACGATGATGACTAACGAGTCAAGATCTCGGCGTTTGAGCGTGCGAGCCAATGTTTGCAATCGATAGGTGGCAGCTTCAATGAAGGAATCGCGCAGAGCGAGATCTTCGATGGGGTAGCCGGTAAGGAACATCTCGGGAAGTACCAAGACGTGCGCACCTTTGCGCCGAGCTTCAAAGGCCGCCGTGACAACTTTTGCGGCATTACCGGTCAGGTCACCCACCACGGGGTTGGCCTGGGCTAGAGCAAGGCGGAGTAACTTCACGCGCTACAGCCTAGGCAGTGCCCTGACCTGAGATCTGAGCCCCTTACGTCTTGATTTGCAGGCTGGAAAGGTCAGGTTTACCTCAGCGAAACAACTAGCCCTCACACTGAAGTCATGGATAAGCAAACTGAATTCGTTCTGCGCACCCTTGAAGAGCGAGACATTCGCTTCGTACGGCTGTGGTTCACCGATGTCCTTGGATTTTTGAAGTCGGTGGCGGTTGCTCCGGCCGAACTTGAAGCGGCCTTTTCGGAAGGTATTGGATTTGATGGCTCGGCGATCCAAGGCTTTGCCCGAGTATCTGAATCGGACATGCTGGCTCGACCTGACGCGTCAACCTTTCAAGTCTTGCCTTGGCGTGGAGAGTCCAATGGTGTGGCTCGAATGTTCTGCGACATCTTGATGCCCGATGGAACTCCCAGCTATGCCGATCCACGATTTGTTTTGCAGCGTGCGTTGAGCAAGGCAGCTGATCAAGGCTTTACCTTCTACACGCACCCTGAAATTGAGTTCTATCTCTTGGATCAAGCACCCGGTCAAGGTCGCACCCCGCAGCCGGTGGATTCAGGTTCCTACTTCGATCACACTCCCAACGGCGTGGGTCATGATTTCCGCCGTGAAGCCATCACCATGCTTGAGGCGATGGGGATTTCGGTGGAGTTCTCTCATCACGAAGCAGGTCCGGGTCAAAATGAAATTGACCTGCGTTACGCCGATGCGCTGACCACGGCTGACAACATCATGACGTTCCGTCTGGTGGTTAAGGAAGTAGCCCTAGAACAAGGGGTCTATGCCACCTTCATGCCCAAGCCGTTTGCTCAGCACCCCGGTTCAGGAATGCACACCCACCTGTCCCTTTTTGAAGGTGACCGTAATGCCTTCTTCGAAGCAGGTGCTGAATTCCAACTGTCGAAAACTGGCCGCTCCTTTATCGCTGGATTGTTAGTTCACGCTCCCGAAATTACTGCCGTGACTAATCAATGGGTCAACTCCTATAAGCGTCTTTCGGGCGGCGGCGAAGCCCCGTCCTATGTGTGCTGGGGCCATAACAACCGCTCGGCGTTAGTGCGAGTGCCGATGTACAAGCCGCAGAAGGGTCAATCCACTCGGGTGGAATATCGCGCCCTTGACTCGGCAGCCAATCCATATCTCGCGTACGCATTGTTGTTGGAAGCGGGCCTGAAGGGTATTGCTGAAGGGTACGAACTTCCGCCAGGTGCAGATGATGACGTCTGGTCCCTTTCTGATGCTGAGCGTCGTGTGATGGGCATCGAACCTTTGCCGACCTCCCTTGATGAAGCAATCAAGGTGATGGAGAAGTCAGAACTGGTGGCACAAACCCTTGGTGAGCATGTCTTTGATGTGTTCTTGCGCAATAAGCGCGCTGAGTTCTCGGCTTATCGATCGCAGGTGACCCAATGGGAGTTGGACACCGACCTTCCTGTCCTGTAATTGGCGGATCAGCGCAGTAGCGTGAACACGTGACATCTGAGCAGGCTCGGGGAGCAACCGAACGCGGTCGCCTGGTGCGATTGGGTTTTGCTGACGCGGACCAGGCCTTTGATGCGATGGCAGTTTTGTCGGCTCGTGGTTTTTTCGGCGCCGAGGATGCCTTGGAACAGTCTTGGCTTGAGGCCCTCGCGGGCGCAGCTAATCCGGATCTTGCGCTGTGGTCCTTGATGGAAATCGCACTGGCTGGCTCAGCAGAGCGCTCAGTTGAACTTGGCACCAGCATTACGACAGCCTTGGGTTTGCGCTTGGTAGCAGTCCTTGGCGCTAGTCGGGCGCTGGGTGAGCATCTGGCTCGCCACGTTGATCAGGTCGATGCTTTGGCCGAATCTCTGACTGGAATTACCTTTGATCATCGCCGCACACAGTTGCTGGTTGCCGTCGGAGCAGATGCCACCAGCGTGGTGCCGCAATCATCCTTGCCGGTGCGCGCAGGTCATCATGCGTTGCGCATCGAATATCGACGCCAACTTCTGCAGATCGCTGCAGCCGATATTGCTGAGAACGCATCAATGCCGTGGGTAGGGGAGCAACTTGCCGATCTGGCTAGCGCGGCCCTAGAGGCTGGTTTGGCCATCGCCCGGGCACAAGTACCTGATGCGCATACCTGTCGGTTAGCTGTTATTGGAATGGGCAAGACCGGTGGCCATGAACTGAACTACATCTCTGACGTTGATGTCATCTTTGTGGCCGAACCAGCGCCCGATGTCGATGAGCAAGAGGCATTGCGCGTGGGTACTGCGTTGGCGACAGCGTTGATCAAAGCCTGTGGTGAGGTCAACGCTGAAGGATCCCTATGGGAGGTTGATGCTGCGCTCAGACCCGAAGGTAAATCGGGGGCGTTGGTGCGAACCTTGGCCAGTCATGTCGCCTACTACGAGCGCTGGGCCAGTACGTGGGAGTTTCAAGCCTTACTGAAAGCCCGTTGGGTGGCGGGGGATCACGAGCTGGGGTTGGCGTACATGGCGCAGATCGCACCCAAAGTGTGGGCGGCCTCATCGCGCAAGGATTTTGTCCCCGATGTTCGGGCCATGCGAAAGCGGGTAGAAGCCAACATCCCTGCGCACCAGGCTGACCGCCAATTGAAATTGGGACCCGGTGGTTTGCGTGATGTCGAATTTAGTGTGCAGTTGCTTCAGTTGGTACACGGTCGTGATGATTTTCGGTTGCGAAGCACCAGCACGCTCAGTGCCCTTGAGGCGCTGTCCACCTATGGCTTTGTCGGGCGCGAGGACGCTGCCGAACTGGATCGGGCCTATCAGTTTTTGCGACGACTTGAGCACCGTATTCAGTTAGTTGATCTGCGGCGAACGCATGTGGTGCCCGATGACCAGGTGCAGCTTCGTTCCTTGGGTCGATCCATGGGATTTACCAAGGATCCCGCCAACGAATTAGTGGCAGCTTGGCGCGGGCACCAGCGTGAAGTCCGACGTCTGCACGAGAAGTTGTTTTATCGGCCACTGCTTGATGCTGTGGTTCGACTTGAGCCCGGTTATGCGCGCTTGACCTTGGAAGCGGCCCAAGCCCGACTGGAGGCTTTGGGATTCTTGGATCCAGTGGGCGCCTTGAGGCACATTGAAGTGCTGACCAGTGGCATTTCGCGTCGGGCCACGGTGCAAAAAGCCTTACTACCGGTGATGTTGTCCTGGTTTGCCGATTCGCCTGATCCCGATACTGGCCTGTTTGCCTTCCGGCAAGTAAGCGATGCCTTGGGTAATACGCCCTGGTACTTGCGCTTGTTGCGGGATGAAG
>CAIXNN010000069.1 GCA_903920865.1 uncultured Actinomycetes bacterium | reverse complement strand
GCAAAGACGATAAATCTGCTGTGAAGTGGTTTCGTAGGGCAGCACGTCAAAACGAGGCGATGTCAGAAATAGCCCGGGACGCTCTGCGCGACCGCTACAACAACGGCGCGGGATTCCCAGACGAAGACGCTGACAACGTCCAGCGGCTTCTACAGCTAGCCGCCAAGGGCGACGGCGATGCGGAATACAAACTTCATGAGGTTTTTTCAACAGGAGAAGGTGTCATGCGAGATCAAGTACAAGCCGATAAGTGGCTTAAGAAGGCTGCCGAAGATGGCTATTCGCAGGCGCAGCTTTACGTCGGGGTCGAGAACTACGGTTCTAACTACGCTGAGGCCGCAAAGTGGTTTCGCAAAGCCGCATACCAAGGTAACACCGATGCCCAAAAATATCTAGGTACGAGTTATCGCAACGGCGATGGCTTGCCCCAAAACTACATTGAAGCATTTGCCTGGTACAACATCGCTGCCGCCACTGGCGAAGAGCAAGCTGCTTCGCTTCGTGACGGAGTGGCCGAAAAAATTGGCCCGGGTGGAATCCTATTAGCGCAACAACGCAGCGAAGAAATTTCCAGAGAGATTGAAGGCGAGAAATCGAAGAATGCATTCGGAAAGCCATCTGGGAGCACGGCATCAACTTCCGAGAGCCCACCCAAATCAAGCGGCTCCGGGGCCATCGTTTCGATTCAGGGCCATGTGTTGACGGCTGCGCACGTTGTATCTGGCGCAAATTCCATCAAGGTTGTAACTGCGCAGGGCATAGTCTTCGCGACTGTCCTACGTGTCGATGAGGCCAATGATATTGCCATCCTGAAAATCGAAGGCGGCCCATATGTGCCGTTGACCGTCGCGCCGTCACGCGGAGTTCGTTTGGGTCAAGGGGTCGCCACCATCGGATACCCCAACGTGGAGATTCAAGGTTTAAGCCCCAAGGTTACGCGAGGCGAGATTAGCAGTCTTAGCGGTGCTGCTGACGATCCCCGTAGTTGGCAAATCAGCGTGCCGGTGCAGCCGGGTAATTCCGGCGGACCGTTGCTCGATGAGAACGGCAATCTAATCGGAGTAGTTGAATCCAAACTCGGGCTCAAGGCTGCCCAAGCGACCGGGGATATTCCCCAAAGCGTGAGCTATGCCGTCAAAAGTGCGTACGCCCTTGCACTGCTTGAACCGTACTTGGAAAGGAATGCCTCAGCGGCCAATCCGGCTGGCCAGAATCGGAATTTCGAGGACATGGTCGCTAGGGCCCAGCAATCAGTTGTGTTGATTCTGGTCTATTGATCCCACGCTTCGTGATCGGGTGCGGCGCCCGGATTGCTTCTGCACCGTCACAGTGATATGATGGCGGTGGTTTGATCATGTCTGGCCAAGGATTGCTTCGCCTTAATTTCTAGCCTGCAATTCGGCGATGCACGCCGAGTCGATCAAGTTCCGCGAACACCCCTGTTTCAAGACGGAGTGGTCGGGCTTCGATGCAATCAAGCCCATCAACGTCATCATCGGCCGGAACAACACCGGCAAGTCGCACCTCCTAGACCTCGTGCGTTCGATGTGCGACGGCAACGTTCAGTCGCAGGGGTGGGAGGTGCAATTGTGCGGCAAACTGGAGCAGGAGCAGCTCGTCAATGTGTTCTCGCAAAACCAAAACTCGTCACATGGTCATACG
>CAIXNN010000068.1 GCA_903920865.1 uncultured Actinomycetes bacterium | reverse complement strand
TGCATGTCACCTCACTCGAGCCCATTGCGAATGATCGTATTGATGTCAATCAGACCCGCAAAGGACGTCACCTTGCCCAGCCGAATCGCGGTGATCTCCTTCATCACCCATATACCGATCGATATCAGGTTAGCCTTGAGTTGATCTGGAAGGTCGTTCTCTTCTCCGGCCAGATCATCAAGCAAGATGTTCCAGAGGCGCTGGAGGAAGTACAGGGCTTCGGCCCCGCTCCGCGACAGGACTCCATCTTCCTCCGCCTGACGCAAAAGAAGAATGGCATGATCAAAGGCGCGCCTTTCTTCAGCACGGCCCCGGCTGAAGTCGTCCTCGATCGCTTCTTCATAACGAAATTGATACATGCGGCCTCAGACTAAAGGTGATCAGGCGACAGGAAGATACTGCAGAAGCGATAACTGCTGCATACGAGACGTCAGGGAATATGCTGTTTGCAGCTGGGTTGTGAGCTGGTTCACACGCGTCGCAACTTCATATTGGTCAACAGATGTCGCCTGCGTATAGGCCTTCTGCATGATATCCTTCTGGGCAGTAAGATTGTCCGTTGAGGACTTGATCTTCGACTGCATCAGGCCGACCTGCGTCTGCATCGATGTAATACCGGTCTGCGCCGACCCTGCCAGTTGGATAGCCTTATCGATCACCACGCCAAAAGTCGTTGTATTCATATTCTCGCCGCCAAGATCACTGACCGCTACAAGGGATTGTACCAGATCACGTATACCCTGGTCGTTAGCCGTCACCGATGCTGAAGACGAATCGTCGATTCCAACGCGGGAAGTAAGTTGCGTAGATGAGCCTTTGAAGAAGGATGACCAGCCGCTATCATTGAAGAGCTGTGGGAAGTTGTTATCGAGGAAGCTCTTCATTGCCGTGTCCGTGATATTGGCCACGCCAGGATTGCTCTGATTGATAGAGAAGGCATTCTGAAAAGCAGCGTCTACGGCCAGCTTTCCGTCACTTGAGGGCGAGCCGGGATAATTCGGCACAGGCTGGATGTTTGATGTCACGCCGGAGAAAACATAGGCTCCGGCGAAAGTAGTCGAAAGTGCACTGATGACCGATTGCAGGCTGGCTTTTGCCTGCGTCACTAAAACACTCGGATCTGATTGGCTCGTTTTCACACTGGTAAGCTGCGTCGTGAAGCTTTGTGCAATTGATAGCAGCTGGGTCAAAGCCTGGTTTGTCGTATCGAGGCGACTACCGGCGATTTGATTTGTGTCGATAATCGTCGAGATTTGGGTCTGTTGATAGTCGAACCCCAGTGTACGGGCGGTTGAAAGCCCCTGAGCTAGACCAATATCCTGGATTTGCCCCGAAGAGGCCTCGGCTTGCGCCTTGGTCAGGTCAGACTGCAATCGCATGACCTGCGTTCGCATGCCGTAGCTGATTGCGTAACTAGAAGTTGTGTTTACGGTCATTACCGCCCCACAGAAGTCAGGAGGGACTGGAACATTCCGTCGATCGTAGAGACCATCTTTGCCGCCAGCTGATAAGATCGCTGGATTTCCAGCATTTTGCTGGTCTCGTCATCCATATTGACCCCAGTTGCATTCGACAGTGTCTGGGTGGCCCGATCCTGCGTGACCTTCGTCTCGGATGCAGACTGCGTCGCCTTTTGGCGCGCAGCTTCAAAAATGTTCATCGTTGAAGAGGCATATGAAGTCAGGCTTGCCGTACCGACGAGGGAAACCGAGGGATCAAAACTTTGCGGTGCATTAAACACATCGATCAACTGGTTGATGCGATCGCTATATTCCACCGCGTTCATTGTGTTCATCGTATAGGCAGCACCAGAAATTCCACCATCCCTGACCAGCATTGGATTATTCTTGACCGAGTCTGCGATAGAAATGCTACCAGCCAGACCTGTAACCAATGCATTTCCCGGAAGGGTGACGGAGCCAGCGTTGGTAAACATACCTGCTTGATCTGGCTGAACACCAGCTGGATCTTTTTCGGCAAATCCGTTGATCAGATTTCTTGCGAGTTCATCGAGTTGTGACTGCGCATTGACGGCAGTCTGATCCCGCGCCTGGATCAAAGCAGCGATAGTCCCGGTCTGCAACTTCATCGGTGAGGTGCTGGAGGTGACGTCAGTACCATCGATCGTCAAGGTTGGCCCAGCCGCGCCAGTTGTCAGGGCTCCAGGTGCGAGCTTTACCTCGCGAGGAATGCCGTCGAACATGACGACACCTGAATCCGTATAGAGCGCCATGCTGCCATCAGGTCGCTGAACAGCGGATACACCAACATACTGCGAGATCTGAGACAGGATCGTGTCACGCTGGTCCAGTTGCGACGTGATGTCGGTAGACGTTCCAGTTCCCGCCGTGATCGCAGTATTGACGGTCTGAAACTGACCGAGAAGGCTGTTCAGCGTTTTGACTGCATCCCCCAGCTGGTCATTTGCCTGCTGCCGAATTCCTGTAATCTGGGTCATTGCACTGTGAAGTGCATCAACCATGGTCTGAGCTTGCTGGACGACGGAGCTGGCAGCTGCAACGTTTGACGGCTGTGAGGACAGCTGTTGCAGCGAATTCTGAAGCGTTGACAGCATCGCCATTGGATTGCTGCTGCTTGTTGCGCCAAAAACTTGTTCGAGCTGATCATAAACGCCCGATAAAGCCGCAGCTCCAGAAGCCTTGGAAGTTGCATCCATCGAAGCGGTCTGAAGAGCCTGCTCGGTTGCTCGACCAATTGCTACGGCTTCTGCGTAGCCATCGGGGCCGGTTTCCAGAAGCAGGGTCTTGCGCGCATAGCCCGGAACATTTGCGCCATCGATATTGCCGGACACGACCGCGATCTGACGCGACGCGTTCGACAGCGCTACATTCGCGCCGACCAATGCCGCAGACAGGCTCATGGATCCTTACTCCTACTGGTTAGACTTTGAAATTGTTGATGACGTCGAGCAAGTCAGCTGCCGCCTGAAATACTTTAGTATTGGCTGTATAGGCACGTTGCGTTGCGATCATATTCGTGAGTTCAGCACCAAGATCGACAGTTGACTGCTCCAAGGAAGATGACATGACGGTCCCGAAGCCGGATGACTGGGCAGCACCGATGCGCATATCGCCGGATTCAGAATTTGTCCCATAGACATTCCCATCCATGGAATTCAAACGATCCGGACTAACAACGGTTGCCAGCGGTATTCTGTACAAGTCGACCTTTTCACCACTTTGATAAACCGCCGATAGCAAACCGGTTTTGTCGATCTCAATATGATCAACACTGCTCGGTGCATGGCCATCGATGGCTGTGGCCTGAACAGAAAATTGAGACGCGAGCTGAGTTGAAGCACCAAGGTTCAGGCTTAAAGTTTGTCCGTTCGGTATAGCAACGGATAATGGCGTCGCACCGGTCGTTGCGCCAGTCGTAGGATCGAAATTCAGTGTCTCCGTTGCCAGAGCAGGGTTTGCATAAGGAAAGCTACCCGACGCTGATGCGTCGGCGCGGTTATAGACTGTAGCTTCCCATGTATTATCAGCTGTTTTAGCGAAATAGAGATCAAGCGTTACGGGATTACCCAGATCGTCATAAGCAACCAGCGAATTGCTTGCCGTGTACTGGGCTGACGCTGAATTGGTTGATGGGAGGTTAGCTGCCGCCACGACCGTCGCCGTCGAAGGAAGGTTGGCGCTGAAAGTTGCGGTAGTTGAAGCGACTGCTGTAAGTGCTGTCTGATTGATGTTAACCTTCTGGAGCGCTGCAACACCAGGCACGGAAGCGCTTGCACCCGTCGACTGGATGTTCTGCCCCATCAGATAGAACCCCGCCGTATTCACGAGATTGCCTGAGCTATCTGGGACAAACTCGCCAGCACGAGTCATAAAGTTGGCGCCCTCCTTGTTGGAAACAACGAAGAAGCCGTTGCCTTGTACTGCAAGGTCGGTCGTATTGCTGGTACTCTCGATTGTTCCTTGTTCGGTTGCCGTATAATGCACAGAACTGATAACGCCCCCGCCAGCATATTGGGTGTTTGTTTGGGATCTCATCAGGGTCTCAAAGTCCGCCGTTGAGCGTTTGTAGCCAATCGTACTGGAGTTAGATATGTTATCGGCAATAGACCCAAGGCCGACTGACTGGGCATCCATGCCAGATACACTCGTAAACAAGGCTCCAAACAGGCTCATGGGTCCGCTCCTAATAAGGCACTCAACAGTAAGCCCTCATCCGCCTTGCCCGAACCTTGAGTGAGTTGAATTCCCTTCATCGGCACCACTTCCAAGAACTAGAGATGAAGTAGATATTCGGCTTCAGCCCTCAGAATTGATCCCATTGCGAACACAGCCAGAGCTGGAACTCCCACGGCTTCACTTGAATATCCTCGCATATCGCTTTGAATGAATGGTAAAAGCCAGCACATATAAATCTTCGAACTGGATTTTCTGGTTTCTTGACATC
>CAIXNN010000067.1 GCA_903920865.1 uncultured Actinomycetes bacterium | reverse complement strand
CCTATCTCTCACCTGTTCTGCGACGCTACGTGGATCGGATAGCCCGAGAGTTTGATGCAGCTAAGCCGCGTACTAAGCTCATGTTTATGATGTCGTCAGGTGGCTTGACTGATGCTGAGCTCTTTCAGGGAAGAGATGCCATTCTGTCGGGGCCTGCGGGGGGCGTCGTCGGATGCGTGCAGACCGCCAAGCGCGCAGGATTTGATCGTGTCATTGGGTTCGACATGGGTGGGACATCGACCGATGTTTCCCATTTCGAAGGGGAATATGAGCGCACGTTCGAGACCGAGGTTGCGGGCGTGCGTCTTCGTGCGCCCATGATGCTCATTCATACAGTTGCTGCAGGAGGGGGCTCGATCCTGCATGGTGATGGTGGGCGCTTTGTCGTTGGCCCGGATTCTGCCGGCGCAGATCCTGGGCCTTGTAGCTACCGGCGGGGCGGACCTCTGACGGTCACCGATGCAAATGTCATGACGGGCAAGCTTAACCCGCAATATTTTCCAAGCATCTTCGGTCCGGGGGGCGATCAGCCTCTTGATGCGCAGGCCGTGCGTGATGCATTCGTCGCGCTCGCCCTTCGTTCAGGTGAGACCAGGCCGCCGGAGGTCCTAGCTGAGGGGTTTATTCGCATTGCTGTTGAAAATATGGCCAATGCGATCAAGAAAATTTCGGTCCAGCGCGGTTATGACGTCACCAAATATGCATTGCAATGCTTCGGCGGTGCGGGCGGACAGCACGCCTGTCTCGTTGCAGATGCGCTGGGTATCCGTGCGGTTCTGATCCATCGCCTCTCTGGCCTCTTGTCCGCTTATGGAATGGGGCTGGCGGATATTCGTACCGTCCGGCAAAGGACGATTGAGGCCGCGGTCGATGACAAAGAAGCATCGAAGGTGGTTGATATGCTTGGCCGTGAGGCACTCGCAGAATTGGCCCGTCAGGACGAGCGCGTCGAAAGTCATATCCTGCTTCGGCGAGCCCACCTGAAGTATTCCGGGACGGATTCGACATTGATCGTAGACTTTGCATCTGCCGAGGAGATGCGCGAGGCATTCGAGACACTTCACCGGAGTCGCTTCGGATTTGCTGACAAGGGCCGGGCCCTTGTCATTGAATCTGTGTCAGTCGAGGCCGTTGCTTCTGGACACAGTGTGGAGAAGGCTCATGGTGAGTTTGCTTCAACTGCGCAGGTTGCTTCTCGCACCACGCCCATATTTACCGCTGGTGCATGGCGGGAGGCTTCGGTCTATCTGCGCGGTGAACTTTCGCCTGGCGTCAGTTTTTCGGGTCCGGCGATCCTGGTTGAACCGCACCAGACCATCGTCATTGAACCTGGTTGGTCTGCAGAAATCACGCAGGGTGACGATGTGGTGCTGCACAGGACGCAAGCTGTTCAAAGGCGAGCTGTCGGAGCTGCAGTTGATCCGGTGATGCTGGAAATCTTCAACAACATGTTTATGTCTGCAGCCGAACAGATGGGGCTGGTCCTGCAGAACACGGCCAGCTCCGTGAACATCAAGGAACGTCTTGATTTCTCATGCGCAATTTTTGATGCCGGTGCCAGCCTCGTTGCCAATGCGCCTCACATCCCTGTACACCTTGGTTCGATGGATAAGTCTGTCGAGAGCGTTATCCGCGCACACGGCGGTCGCATGAAGCTTGGCGATGTGTTTGCGATCAATGCGCCTTACAACGGTGGAACGCATCTTCCCGACATCACGGTGGTCAGTCCCGTCTTTGATGCTGCTGGGGAGCACATTATCTTTTTTGTGGCGTCGCGCGGGCATCATGCTGATATTGGGGGCATCGCCCCTGGTTCCATGTCACCGCGCGCAACTCATATCGACGAGGAAGGTGTCTATATTGACGGCTTCAAGCTTGTCGAGGAAGGCCGCTTCCGGACCGCTGAGGTTCACGAACTGCTCACTGGCGCTCTTTATCCGGTACGCAACGTCGATCAGAATATTGCCGACCTAAGAGCACAGGTGGCAGCCAACCAGCGCGGAGCTGGCGAGCTTCTTCGCATGGTTGAGGCCTATGGACTTGATGTTGTTCATGCCTATATGCGGCACGTGCAGGACAATGCGGCTGAAAGCGTTGCTCAGGTCATTGCCGGACTTGAGGATTGTGATTTCAGCTATGAAATGGACCAGGGTTGTTTCATCAAGGTGAAGATCAAAGTTGATCGCAAGGCGCGTCGCGCCACGGTCGACTTCACCGGTACCTCTGCCCAGCGCCCTGACAATTTCAATGCGCCTGAACCTGTCACGCAGGCTGCTGTGCTCTATGTCTTCCGTACGCTCGTGCCCGAGCGTATTCCGCTCAATTCAGGTTGCCTGCGGCCAATCGATATCGTGGTGCCAAAGGGCTCCATGCTGGCGCCCCAGTACCCGGCGGCCGTCGTGGCGGGGAATGTGGAGGTGAGCCAGGCTGTGACTGATTGCCTCTATGGTGCTCTGGGCGTGCTAGCAGGCGCTCAGGGGACTATGAACAATCTAACTTTTGGCAATGCCAGCTATCAGTACTACGAGACTATATGCTCGGGTGCGCCTGCTGGTCGTGGCTTCAATGGTGCTGATGCCGTTCATACACATATGACCAATTCGCGCCTTACTGATCCTGAGGTTCTCGAATTCCGATATCCGGTGGTCCTTGATGACTTTCATATCAGGCCCGGATCCGGTGGTAAGGGGCGCTGGCATGGCGGAGACGGGGTTTCGCGCACCATCCGCTTCCTTGAGAGAATGGATTGTGCGCTTCTTCCTGGT
>CAIXNN010000066.1 GCA_903920865.1 uncultured Actinomycetes bacterium | reverse complement strand
ATGATGCGCTTGGGCGCTTGACTGAAGGCTCGATCCAAGGCCGGCATCAGGTCGCGTTCACTGGTGACAAAGCCTGGCACTTCAGCATTAGTTGAATCCACCAACAAAATATCCACGCCTGCATCGCCAAGTCGCGCAAAGGAGTTCAGGTCGGTGATCCGCCCATCAAGAGGCAGCTGATCCATTTTGAAGTCACCGGTGTGAAGCACCACGCCAGCTTCGGTTTTGATAGCCACAGCCAATGCATCGGGAATGGAGTGGTTGACTGCGACAAATTCGCACGTAAACGGTCCGAAATTTTCCGTGACGCCTTCTTTGACATCCAAGGTGTAAGCCTTGATGCGGTGTTCCTTGAGTTTGGCTTCCATCAAAGCAAGCGTTAAGCGCGAGCCCACCAAGGGAATGTCTTCGCGTTGGCGCAAAAGGTAAGGAACAGCGCCGATGTGGTCTTCGTGACCGTGGGTCAAGATGATCGCTTCAACATCATCGAGTCGATCAGCAATGGCCGAGAAATCGGGCAGGATTAAATCAACACCGGGTTGGGCATCTTCTGGGAATAGAACACCGCAGTCAACGATGAGCAAACGCCCACCGAATTCAAAGACGGTCATATTGCGGCCGACTTCGCCAAGTCCACCCAGTGCAACGATGCGCAGACCTTTGGGGTCCAGGGTGGGCGGTGTTCCTAATCCCGTGTGGGGATAGTTCATTAGTTAGGTAGTCCTTCAACTCCGCCTTCGCGAAGATCAATGAGTAATTGAGCGCGCTCGGCTGCGGTGGCTTCCACCAGTGGTAACCGCAAGGCTCCCCCACCGGCAACGCCAAGAATGTCGAGTGCTGCCTTGGTCAAAATTGCACCTTGGGTGCGGAAGATGCCAACAAAAACTGGCATCAGTGCCTGCTGCATGGCACTGGCCTTGACAATATCGCCGGCCAAGAACGCATCGTGCATAGCTTTCATCTGCGCACCGATCACATGCGCGGTCACAGAAATAGTGCCCACCGCCCCGATGGCAAAGAACGGCAAGTTCACCGCGTCATCACCGGAGTACCAAGCAAGTCCTGTTTCACGAATCAGCACTGCAGCGCGTTCGGTATCTGCGGTGGCATCTTTACTCCCCACAATGCGGGGATGCTCGGCCAAAACTTTGTACGTGTCATCGGCGATAGCCAACGATGTTCGCGCCGGAATATCGTAGAGCAACACATCCAAATCAGTGGCATCGGCCACTGCGGTGAAGTGTTGAATCAACCCGGCCTGTGGTGGCTTGTTGTAATAGGGCGTGACCACCAGCAAACCGTGTGCACCTGCGGCTTGAGCTTGACGAGAAAGCTCGAGTGTGTGCGCTGTGTCGTTGGTGCCAACCCCGGCCACCACGGTGGCACGATCGCCGACTGCTTCAACCACGGCGCGAATCAGTGCAGACTTTTCCGCATCCGAGGTAGTCGGTGCTTCACCGGTAGTTCCATTAATTACTAGGCCGTCTTGACCTTGATCAATCAAACGCGAAGCAAGAGCTTGGGCTGCACTCAGATCAACGCCGCCTTGAGCATCAAAGGGCGTGACCATCGCAGTAAGCAAGCGACCAAAGGGGGGTGGCGCATTCGGGTCCGACATAGCGCTCAATCTATCGCGTCACTAGGGGGCAACTCGCCCATTGGTCTGAAAGGCAGCGTGCGTGATGGGCATGAGTTCGGCAAATACCGCCTCATACTTCTCGGCCACCATTTCAATCTCCCGTTGTGGGTACGAGGGGTAGGTACTGCCTTCGGACTTTCGGCGCAGGGAAAGGAAGTTCATCATCGCCCGCGCATTCATCGTCACATAGGCCGAAGAGTAAATATTGACCGGCAAAACTGCGCGAGCCACCTCACGGGCAACCCCTGCATCGAGCATGCGCTGATACTGCGTGTAGGCCGTGGCTACTGATTCGCGAACTGCTTCATCGACTGTTTGAAACTGCTCTGGCGTGCCATCAATAAAGTCGTAGGCACCAGCCTTGCCGATTTGCACGAGTTTGCGATCGTGGTCGGGAACATAGAAGATCGGATCCAAAACCCGGTAGCGACCGCTTTCTTCGTTGTATGAGGTCATGCGGTGACGCATATGTTCTCGCCAAACAAAGATTGGCGCCTGAACGTAGAAGGTGAACACTGAGTGCTCGAACGGACTCCCGTGACGCTCGCGCATCAAAAAGGAAATCAAACCCTTGGATTCGGAAGCATCGGAGTCAACACTGCTCAGCGATGTTTCGCCAACCGTGCTTACTCGGGCAGCAAAGACGACGTCGGAATCCGATGCTGAATGTTTGACCAATTCCACCGTTACATCACTGCGAAAGGTGATCTGATCTGGTGCCGAACTCACGCGAACTCCCGGTCATAAAAATGCTGAACAAACAATGAAGCGCCGGGGAAGGTGCGTAAGCCAATCCTAGTCTCGCAGGCTAGGACAGCGTGCGAGGCACGTGCTCAATGTCCGCCTGAGTTGATGGAGCAAGCACTAACCCGCACCCGTGATTGCGGAGTCGGCTCAGGGGGACCAAAGCAGCACATTTACAGCCCTAGGAGCGAGTCAATGCCAACAGTCAGGCCGGGCCTTGAACTCACGGCTCGAACAGCCATCAACACTCCAGGCATGAAGGATTCACGATCCAACGAGTCGTGACGAATCGTCAAGGTCTCCCCCACCGATCCCAAAAGAACTTCTTGGTGAGCGACCAAACCGCGCACGCGCAGCGAGTGAATAGGAATGCCATCGACAGTTGCTCCGCGTGCACCGGGCAACCCTGAAGCTGTCGCATCAGGTGCCGCTGGGGTGTTGGCTGCTTTGCGAGCAGCGGCGATTCCAATTGCCGTTTGACGCGCAGTGCCCGATGGTGCATCGGCCTTGTCTGGGTGATGCAGTTCCACAATTTCTACTGACTCAAAATAGGGAGCAGCTTTTGCAGAGAAGTTCATCATCAATACCGCACCAATACCAAAGTTCGGGGCGATGATTGATCCGGTTTTTTCACTGGCCGCTAACCACCGACGCACTTGGTCATAGCGGACCTCGTCGAATCCGGTCGTACCCACGACAGTGTGGTAGCCCTGCGCGATGCAAAACTCAAGATTGCCCATGACTGAATCGGGATGGGTGAATTCGATGACCACATCGGGCTTGGCCGCGACCAGGGCTTCGACGGTGTCCGGCAGGTCAATGGCTGCCACCAGATCAAGGCCATCAGCACCATCAACGGCAGCCACAGCTTGGGCGCCCATGCGCCCAGATGCACCAACAACGGCAACGCGAATCATGCCAACCTCCCTAGTGCGACCAATCTAGTCGCCGCCGGGCCTAAACCGGTTATGAAACGGCGTGCCATAGCGGGTCAACTGAATCAAAGGGACCCACAGCCGCGATGCTCAACGGAGCTTCCAAGAGTTCGCTCGCCAAATCCGAGACATCCTTACTGGTAACCGCATCAATACTGGCAAGCAGCTCATCAATAGATTTCAGTTGACCGTGAACCAGTTCAGCGCGACCAATGCGCGACATCCGAGAACCCGAGTCTTCCAAAGACAACACCGTGCCACCGCGAACTTGACCTTTATTGCGATCGAGTTCGTCTTGGGTTACGCCATGAAGTTTGATCTCGTCGAGTTGCTGGCGACAAATTTCCACCACATCGTCAAAGCGCTTAGGTGGGCAACCGGCATAGACGCCAAAAATTCCGGCGTCCGCAAAGGGCTGGTGGTAGCTATAGACCGAATACGCCAAACCACGCTTCTCACGCACTTCTTGGAATAGTCGGCTAGACATTCCGCCACCCAAAATGGCGTTGAGAACGTTCATCGCAAAGCGGCGTGGATCATCATGCGTGATGCTTGGAACTCCCAGCACCACATTGACCTGTTCGCTTTCGCGCTTGATCAATCGGGCACCGGCCTTGGCCTTAATCAGGGAACCGGTCGGTCGTGGCTGTGAAGGCAACGCATCGCCGTCGAGCCAGCCACTTCCGGCTAGAGCTTTTTTGACCTGACGCACAACCGTTGCATGATCGAGGTTGCCGGCGGCGGCAAAAACAATGTCTTGGGGCAAGTAACGACGCTTGTAATAACCGTGCACCACTCGACGAGACATCGAGTTGATCGATTCCAGCGAACCAATGATGGGCCGACCAATGGGAGTATCGCCCAGCAAGGCCGATGCAAATTCATCGTGCACTAGATCAGAGGGGTCATCATCGCGCATGGCCATCTCTTCGAGCACCACATTGCGCTCACCATCAACATCAGCGGCACGCACCACCGATGAGGTCATCATGTCGGTGATGACATCAATGGCCAGCGGAAGATTGGTATCCAGAACTCGTGCGTAAAAACAGGTGAGCTCTTTGGCGGTGAAGGCATTCATTTCACCACCGACCGATTCGATGGATGATGAAATATCTAGCGCCGTGCGCGAATCGGTGCCTTTGAAGAGCAAGTGTTCAAGGAAGTGTGAAGCGCCAGCCTGGATGGGAGTTTCATCTCTGGAACCCACGCCGACCCAGACTCCAAAAGCTGCCGAGCGCACATCGGGCATGGCTTCGGTGACTACTCGAGCACCACCAGGAAGGACCGTACGACGCACGGAACCACCGGCACCCTTAAGCAAGGTGACGGTGGTACCGGGCGTTTGTTCGAATGCGCGCTTGACCACTTTTAGGCGTCGGCTGACTCAGTTGCTGCTTCGTCGTCCAAAACCGGAATCAGCGAAAGCTTTCCGCGATCATCGATCTCAGCGATTTCGACTTGCACCTTCTGGCCAATCTTGAGGACATCTTCGACGTTCTCCACGCGCTTGCCGCCAACGATCTTGCGGATTTGCGAGATGTGGAGCAATCCGTCCTTGCCTGGCATCAGTGAAACGAAGGCACCGAAGGCGGCGGTCTTAACAACCGTTCCCAGGTAACGCTCGCCAATTTCTGGCATCTGCGGGTTAGCGATCGCGTTGATCATGGTGCGAGCGGCTTCGGCAGCAACGCCATCGGATGCACCGATGTAAATCGTGCCGTCGTCTTCGATGGTGATCTGGGCACCGGTCTCGTCTTGAATCTGGTTGATCATCTTACCCTTAGGACCGATGACTGCACCGATTTGATCAACTGGAACCTTGACCGAGATGATGCGCGGAGCCAAGTCAGACATTTCATCTGGCGTGCTAATCGCACCGGCCATCACTTCAAGGATGGCAAGACGCGCACCCTTGGCCTGTGACAGAGCGCCACCAAGAACTGAGGCAGGGATGCCATCGAGCTTGGTGTCGAGCTGCAAGGCGGTGACGAACTCAGAGGTACCAGCGACCTTGAAGTCCATGTCGCCCATGGCATCTTCAGCACCGAGAATGTCGGTGATCGCGATGTACTCAGTCTTGCCATCAACGGTGTCGCTGATCAGACCCATGGCGATACCGGCAACAGGTGCGCGCAATGGAACACCAGCGTTGAGCAGTGCCAACGTGGATGCACACACCGAACCCATTGAGGTGGAACCATTGGAGCCCAACGCTTCAGAGACCTGACGGATTGCGTAAGGGAACTCTTCACGCGTTGGCAGAACCGGAACCAAAGCGCGCTCTGCGAGTGCACCGTGACCGATTTCGCGACGCTTGGGTGAACCCACGCGACCGGTTTCTCCGGTTGAATACGGCGGGAAGTTGTAGTTGTGCATGTAACGCTTACGCGTTTCAGGCGAGAGGGTGTCGAGCTGTTGCTCCATGCGCAACATGTTCAACGTGGTCACACCCAGGATCTGGGTTTCGCCGCGCTCGAACAATGCTGAACCGTGGACACGTGGCAAGACTTCAACTTCTGCTGAAAGCTCACGGATATCTGTTGGGCCACGACCATCGATGCGGATCTTGTCGCGCAAAACGCGAGTGCGCATCAACTGCTTGCTCAACGACTTAAAGGCTGGGCTGATTTCCTTCTCGCGACCTTCGAACTGGGCCGAAAGAGATCCAACAACCTTTTCCTTGATCGCATCAAGAGTGCTTTCGCGCTCCTGCTTGTCGGCAATCGTCAATGCCTTGGCGGTCTCGTCGTTAACGGCAGCGGTAACTGCAGCCAACACGTCATCTTGGTAATCCAAGAAGACCGGGAATTCGCCAGTGGGCTTGGCAGCCTGAGCGGCGACCTTGGCTTGTGCTTCACACAAGGTGCGAATGAAGCCCTTAGCAGCATCGAGGCCCTGTGCGACGACTTCTTCGGTCGGAGCAACAGCGCCTTCATTCTTGACCAGGTTCCAGGTGTGCTCGGTTGCTTCGGCCTCAACCATCATGATGGCGACGTCGTCTTCAACGATACGACCAGCAACGACCATGTCGAAGGTGGCGCGCTCGAGCTCGGTGTGCGTGGGGAATGCCACCCACTGGCCATCGATCAAAGCAACGCGAGTTGCACCGATGGGACCAGAGAAAGGCAAGCCAGCAATCTGGGTGGACATAGAAGCGGCGTTGATCGCGATGACGTCGTAGAGGACATCGGGGTTCAAGGCCATGACCGTGACAACAACCTGAACTTCGTTACGCAAATCCCTTAACAAAGGACGGACGCAACGGGCGGTCGATCAGACGGCAGGTCAAGATTGCATCTTCGGAGGGACGGCCTTCACGACGGAAGAACGAACCGGGGATGCGACCGGCTGCATACATGCGCTCTTCAACGTCAACGGTCAACGGGAAGAAGTCGAACTGATCCTTGGGCTTCTTGCCAGCAGTGGTTGCCGAAAGCAACATGGTGTCGCCCAAGTAAGCAACTGCAGATCCGGCAGCTTGGCGAGCCAATTGACCGGTTTCGAATGTGATGGTGCGGGTGCCGAACTTGCCGTTATCTAAAACGGCGTCAGCGGAAATGATTTGGGAACCCACGTTGGGAACCCTCCTTCGCGTACGTGAGGTACACGGAGCAACACAGTGCTTGTGGGATCTGGCGGTCTTCGATCGAGGCCCGCGGATTGCTTGTTCTAATCCGAAAGCCACTACCGAGGACCGTCACCCGCGGCGCAACTGCGTAATCCGCGCGACCTCTAGTGAATAAGAGGTGGAACAGTCAAACTCAAACTAGCGGCGCAGGCCCAAACGCTCAATGAGCGTGCGGTAGCGCGTGATGTCTTTTTTGGCCAAGTACTGCAACAGGCGACGGCGTTGGCCGACCAGCAGCAACAGGCCACGACGTGAGTGGTGGTCGTGCTTGTGAGTCTTGAGGTGCTCGGTGAGGTCACTGATGCGCTGGCTAAGCAGGGCAACTTGTACTTCGGGAGACCCAGTGTCACCTTCGGAGGTGCCGTACTCGGTCATGATTTGCTTCTTAACTGCACTATCTAATGGCACGTTGAGCCTTTCGAAGGAAACGGTGAGTCCCCCGGTCTAACTCACGGAGGTAACAAAACCCACATCAGCAACAAAGCTGACCTGATAAGGGTACCGGCAGGCGTGACCAAGCAGGTCTTGACCCCGAATTACGCCTAGTTCGGACTAGAAGTCGCCCAAGGTGTCGAAGAGCCCGCCGGGCTTGATGCGAGCGGTCTTCTTCATGGGCGATGGACTCACCACCCCTTCGGTCAGCATCACCATCCCACGCATGCTCAACGACCCGACCATCTTGGCTACATCTTGTTCATCAGCTTTCAATTCGGCAGCGAGTTCGGCCAGAGTCATCGAGCCGGCGCGAATGACCACGCCAACCAAGGCTCGCTCGTCATCGGGAAGCTCCAAGGTATCTGCGATAGAAAACTTCTCGCCAGACTCATCAGAGTTATCCACCTGATCGGAGAGCCGATCGAATATGCCGCCGCTCATGAGCTCAACTCCGGCATAGCGATGGGTTCGGGTTGAGGTCGGCACACCCCACACCACAAGGTGCCACCAACGACGATGGCTTGCGGTGGCGCAACGCCAAAGAGCGTGACCACGAAGGGAAGATTGGAGTGATGAGTGGCGCACACACCGCGTCCGCAGAACCGACAGGTTCCACGAGCCGAGTCATCGCATTGTGCGCAGAGCATGTCTTCCGTCCCTTTTCCCCGTCAACTGTTTATCAAGGCTAGCGCGAAGTCATTGAAAAGGCTCCTGCCCCGCTAGGACAAACGCTCCCAAAGTCCACCGGGCTTGTCATCTGTGCCTGAAACCTCATCTGTGGTCAAAGCATCCAGACTTGACCACATGCTGGCTGCATCAGCATCGGTGGGTAAATGTGTGCGTAACCACATCATCGCGAAGACCCCGATTTGCCGCCGAAGTTCATCGGCGCCCTGCTCGAGTTCTTGAAGTTGGGCCGCGTTGAGGCGTTTGGCTTGAGAGTTGCGAGCAATGGCCAACCGACGTTGGAGTTTGATCAACTCTTCGGCCTTCTGGGTGGCCGCACTGCCATAGCGACGTTCAAACTCATCAAGAACCGCGTTCACAGAACGGCCGCCGGCCAAGACCATCATTTCACTTTCACTGGCGCCACGAGCTTCCAAGTCTTTGCGCAACCACGACTTCGACAATGGAATGCCCAATGCAACGATTCCAGCCGCAATACCAAAGACAGCCATTCCCACCAAAGTAATCAATGCCGCAGACTCGCCAGGATTGGTCGTCAGGCGGTTAAATAACGAGTGCAAGGTGACAGCAATGGCCAGCGCACCCAGGCCCACACCAATGCGCACCATCGGATTTCTGCGCAGGGTAAGAACAAGAGCGGCTCCGACAATGGCCGTGGTTCCAGCGTGCATCAAATTCGTTGAACTCACTCGAGCTATGGCCAACTCAAGTGATGCATCACCGCGGGAGTTGGCCAGATAGAGCCAGTTTTCTCGAATCGCGAACCCAGTGCCAGAAGCCAAACCCAAAATTGCACCATCGACGAACCAGAAGACGCGTTTGGAAATAGTCAAGAACGGCAGGATCAGTGCTTTGACAATTTCTTCCTGCAACGGACCGCCATAAACAATGACAGCGGTGACCCCATAAGCGGCAGCAAAGCGATTATTAAACGGAAGGACAATCCACGTCGCAGCCATACCCCAAGCAACCGCAACGGCAACCAAAAGTGCCGTTTGCCTACCGCCGCGACCAATAAAGGCAACCCAGAAAAGCATCGCTAACGGAATGACCGTGGCGATCAACGATCCGTTACCGAGCGTGGGCATGGCTTACCTACTTACTCACTGTCGGTTGGAAGCTCAGAAGCAGCAGGTGCCGCCGGTGTTGCAGAGCCTTCTGGCTGATCATCAACAATGTGAACGTGGTCATCATCATGGTAATGCCCTTGTTGCAATCGCAACGGATCATCAGGATCCAATTCAGCAAGTTCGTCTTCGCTCAAGTGGGTGTGCGTGAGCTCCTTACCTTCAGCTTGTCGAGCAGCACGCATGTTGTTGTAGGCAACCTTGGCGGCCTGCGGCACCCGGCCCTTGAGTCCTTGACGTTGAGTAAAGGAGAGCTTGTCGGATTCAAATAATGCATCGCCGGTAGCCGGGGTCGTGCCGGCCAAACCTAAGCGTGACATTAAACGCTGTGCACCTTCGGCTTGACATGCCGGGCACTGCGGATCGGGTGCGTCAAGTTTAAGTTTCAAGAACTCGAACTCGTTGGAGCAACGTGTGCAGCGATATTCGTAAATGGGCATGTTAGATCGTCACCGCCGCTCGTGTTTGTTCAATGTCCTTGCCCACCTGCGCAATGAGTTCATCAGCCGAATCAAAAGTGGCCATATCGCGCAAGCGCTCAACAAATTCCACACCCACGCTCTTGCCGTACAAATCAAGTTCAGTCTGATCTAGGCAGTGCGCCTCAATGCGACGCTGCGTCCCAGAAAAAGTGGTGTTGACTCCCACTGAAATGGCGGCGACATAACTTGTGCCGGTTGCACCCTCATCATCGAGTGCACTTAAGCGACCGGCATAAACCCCATCGCTGGGTGTGGCCATGATCGCTGGTGCCTGAACATTGGCGGTATGAAAGCCAAGGTCGCCACCGCGCTGATCACCGGTAACCACCAGGCCATCGAGTCGGTGTGGGCGAGACAAAATTGCCGCTGCGGCCGCAACATCGCCTTCAACAAGTGCCTTGCGAACAGCTGTCGATGACCAGCGCTGCCGACCATCACCAACGAGGCCCACACCTTCAACGCCAAATCCCAACGACTCCCCTAGTTCGGTCAGTAAGGCAACGTCCCCGGCAGCTTGGTGACCGAAACGAAAGTCGGAGCCGACCACAACTTCGGATGCATGCAGTCCATTGACAATGATTTCGCCAACGAATTGCTCCGGTGACCAACGGGAAAGTTCATCTGTGAAGGGAAGGACCACCACGTGGTCAATACCCACCTCTTGCAGTAACTCGGCACGGCGATCAATGCTGGTCAACAAGGCAGGTTGTGCATCGGGGCGCAGGACTGCTAGTGGGTGTGGGTCAAAGGTGATCGCAACTGCGGGGACCTGGATGGCGCGTGCGCGGCGAACTACTTGGGAGACGATGACTTGGTGTCCGCGGTGCACACCGTCGAAGACACCGACAGTGACCACGCTGCGACGCCGCTGAGTCGAACCCACATCAGCAACTACTGCATCAAGGCCACGCCACATCGTCATGGGCTGATTGTTTCACGGTTGGTCCCAGAGGCGAGCGCAACCATCAGGCAAAGACCACCAGCGAGCGCAACTTCTCGTCCCTTAGTTGAAAAAGACCTAGAGATCGGCCTTGGCACATCAGCGCACAGACCTGATCCGTGCCGGTCCATCCACCGGCCACCGCATCATCGAGAGGCAGCGCAATGCCATGTAACACCAGATTGGCAACCTCCGGACTGACTTCAACTAAGGGGAATGATTGCGCAACCGCCACGTCCAAGTCCACCAGGAAGGCACCGACTCCATCCATGCTGTCTGCATCAGGTAGTTCATGGGCCCTGGTGACCTCAAAGGGCCCAACTCTTGTTCGTCGCAGGGCCGTGAGGTGCGCACCGACATCTAAGGCATTTCCCACATCGCGAGCCAAAGCACGCACATAGGTGCCGGTACTGCAGGTGAGCTCAACATCGACATCAATGAATTCGCCGCGGGCGATGGTGCGAATGTCAAACTTTGATACCAGCACTGGTCGGGCTTTAAGTTCGACTTCTTCGCCGGCGCGAACCCGGGCATAGGAGCGCTTGCCATCGACCTTGATTGCACTGATCTGGGTGGGGACTTGCAAAATCTTGCCGGTGAGTTTGGCGACCTCAGCTTCGATCTGCTGATCCGTTATCGCTGATGTGTCACGGGTTTGAAGGACATCACCTTCGGCATCATCGGTCACCGTACTTTGACCAAGGCGCATTGTTGCGGTGTAGTCCTTATCGGTCAGGGCCAAATGTCCGAGCAAGCGCGTTGCCCGACCCAATCCGATGATCAACACACCGGTGGCCATCGGATCCAACGTTCCGGCATGACCCACGCGCCTAGTTTTGGCTACCTTGCGAATGCGGCGCACCACATCATGGGAGGTAACTCCGGCCGGCTTATCGATAACGACCAGACCGTGTGGGCCAGGCATCGTGCCGGCACTGCTGTGTGCCGATGAACCGGCGCCTTGATCACTCACGTTAGCTCGGGATGGCAGTGGCCGCGGCTAATCCGGCACGAATGTGTTGCATCGTCTGCTGCGGATCAAGGGCAGAGGTGTAACCGGCTGCAAGGCGATGACCGCCGCCGCCTAAGGCAATACAGACTTGAGCAACATCGACGCCTCCGCGCGATCGCATAGATACTCGCCAGGTGCGGTCTTCATGTTCCTTTAAGACCACCGCAACATCGGCTTCTTGAGCAACCCGGACTGCATCAATGACGGCTTCGACGGAGTCAATGCCTAAATTGGCCGCCGATCGATCAGCAACCGAGACCGTGGTCCACACCAAACCAAGACCACCAGCACTATCTGCTTCAAGTACTGCGCGGTTTAACGCAGCGCCCAAAACCTGCACATAGCCAAAGGGCGCTGTGTCGTAGAGCTGGCGAGCAATCTGATCATGTTCGATGCCGGTGGCCATCAAACGCGCAGCCACTTCGTGCACGTAGGGAGTAGTTGCTGCATAGCGAAAAGAGCCGGTGTCGGTAATCAGCCCGGCATATATGCAGGTGGCCATGGCTTGATCAAGTCTCACGCCGAGTTGGTCAATGAGCTGCAATGCCAACAGCGCCGTCGCTGGATTGCCTACTTCAACGAGGTGATGCGTTCCAAAACCGCTATAAGAAGCGTGATGGTCAACGGCCACCAACACGTCAGCCTGCTCGGCTCGCTCTTGAAATATTCCCAAACGCTGCACAGTACTTGCATCAAAGGTTACGACAACCGGGGTGTGCTGGGGAACATCTGCCGGTGCAACCAAAAGTTCCTGACCAGGGAGAAATTGCAAAATTCTGGGTACAACAAAAGGGTCATCACCAAAGGAGACGATGGGATTCTTACCCAAAGATTTCAATGCAAGACCAACGGCCATCGCCGAGCCCAACGCATCGCCATCGGGACTTACATGAGCCAACAACAGCGGTTGGTCAACTGAGCCAATGAGCTCAAGTGCTTGAGCCCAATCAGCCTGCGTTGCACGCTGCTGCCACGTAATGCTCATTGCTCAGAATCATCCTCAACGGATTCAGATTCAGATGCGGAGTCGTCGTCATCGTGGCGATAGGGATCGGCATCTCCGGCATAGGAAGCGCCCTCAGCAACAGCGTGCACTGCCGCATCCGCCTCGGCGGCTTTGCGTAGCAAGTCTTCAAGGGCGTCAGCATTTTCCGGCAGAGCATCAAGCAAAAACGTCAAGGTGGGAGTAAACCGCACACCTGTTTGCTTGCCAACCTCTGAACGAAGAACACCTTTGGCACTTTCCAAGGCGGCGGCCGACTCCGTGTGGGCCAGCTCATCACCAAGGACGGTGTAGAAGATCGTCGCCTCATGGAGATCGCCAGTGACTCGCACATCGGTGACCGTGACAAAACCCAAACGCGGATCCTTAATCCGTCGCTCAAGAGTTTCAGCCACGACCACCTTGATCCGGTCAGCCAGTTTGAGTGCTCTACCTGCATCGGCCATTAGACCCTCGCCTTCTCACGCATTTCATAGGTCTCAATGACGTCTTCGGGCTTGATGTCATTGAAGGAGCCAAGGCCAATTCCACATTCGAAGCCTTCACGCACTTCGGTGGCATCATCCTTGAAACGGCGCAGTGAATCGATCGCCAAGTTTTCGGCCACCACTGCCCCATCGCGGATAAGTCGAGCCTTGGTGTTTCGACGAATAAGCCCCGATCGCACCAAACAACCAGCGATGTTGCCGGCCTTACTCGAGCGGTACACCTCGCGCACCTCAGCGGTACCCAACTGGGCCTCTTCGTACTCAGGCTTGAGCAGACCCTTGAGAGCGGCTTCGACATCATCGATGGCTTGGTAGATAACCGTGTAGTAGCGAATGTCGATACCTTCACGATCGGCCAATTCGCGGGTCTTGCCTTCTGGGCGAACATTGAATCCGATGATGACTGCATCGGATGCAGCCGCCAACATGACGTTGGTTTCGGTAATGGCACCCACACCACGGTCAATGATGCGCAGTGAGACTTCTTCGCCCACGTCAAGATTGAGCAAAGCGTCTTCCAAGGCTTCCACCGAACCGGAAACATCACCCTTAAGGATGAGTTTGAGTTCTTGGGCTTCACCTTGTTCCATCTGCTTGAGGAAGTCTTCAAGGGTGCGACGGCCACGCGATTGAGCCAATTGAGCATTGCGTTCGCGGGCTTGACGACGCTCAGCGATTTGACGAGCAATGCGGTCTTCTTCAACCACTAAGAACGAATCCCCCGCACCTGGCACTGAGGTCAAACCAAGGACCTGAACGGGTCGCGATGGAGTGGCCTCGTCAACCAAGACGCCATGCTCATCCATCATCGCGCGCACGCGACCAAAGGCATCACCGGCGACAATGGAATCACCATTGCGCAAGGTTCCGCGCTGGACAAGGACGGTGGCAACAGGACCACGGCCACGGTCAAGGTGAGCTTCAATGGCCACACCTTGTGCGTCCTGATGTGGATTAGCGCGAAGGTCAAGGGCTGCATCAGCGGTAAGCAGTACCGCTTCAAGCAGCTCGTTGATGCCTATCCCTTGTTTGGCGGAGACATCAATGAACATCGTTGTGCCGCCGTATTCCTCCGCGACCAAACCGTATTCGGTGAGCTGCCCGCGAACCTTGGCCGGATCAGCGCCTTCTTTATCGATCTTGTTGACTGCGACCACGATTGGTACATCGGCAGCCTGTGCGTGATTTAACGCTTCAACAGTTTGCGGCTTAACACCATCATCGGCCGCGACAACGAGAACTGCGATGTCGGTGACCTTGGCACCACGAGCACGCATAGCCGTGAAGGCTTCGTGACCTGGGGTGTCAATAAAGGTGATGGCTCGCTCACCGTGGTGAATTTGGTAGGCACCAATGTGCTGGGTGATGCCGCCTGCTTCGCCTTCAATGACATCTGTGTCACGAATGGCATCGAGCAACTTGGTCTTACCGTGGTCTACGTGGCCCATGACCGTGACAACAGGCGGACGAATGACCAAGTCAGACTCGTCACCTTCGTCTTCACCAAAGTCAAGGTCAAAGGACTCGAGTAATTCGCGATCTTCGTCTTCAGGCGAGACAACGACTACATCAAAGTTTAGTTCGGCGCCGAGCAACATCAACGTTTCGTCATTGACCGACTGCGTTGCAGTGATGATTTCACCAAGGTTGAACAGGATCTGCACCAACGATGCGGGATTGCCATTGATCTTTTCGGCAAAATCGGTCAAGGACGCACCTCGCGTCATGCGAACTGTTTCACCCGAACCACGAGGGGCAATGACGCCACCAATGGATGGAGCTTGCAGATCATCAAACTCTTGACGTCGCTGCTTCTTTGACTTGCGCCCTCTTGTGGGACGACCACCGGGGCGACCAAAGGCACCAGCTGTTGTGCCGCGTGCGTTACCACCACGTGCGTTTCCTCGACCACCGGAGCGACCAGGAAAACCAGCACCGCCACCGGGACCACCTGGGCCACCGGGACCACCTGGGCCACCGGGACCACCCGGACCACCACTAAAGCCACCAGGTCCACTTGGTCGACCTCGACCAGCTGCAGGTGCACCGCGATCAGGACGGGATCCAAATCCACCAGGACCTGACGGTCCACCCGGTCGCGGTGGCGCTGAACCTGGCGCACCGGTTCGAGCAGCCGGCGGTCGTGGTGTGGCTGATTCACGCGAAGTAAAGGGGTTGTTGCCCGGACGCGGTCCAGCTGGACGCGGACGTGGCGGCATTGATGAAGGGGTCCGCTGGTCAGCTGGCGTGAGCATGTCTGGCGGCAACGAGGTAATACCGGCTGCGGCTGCTGCGGCACTGGCTGCGGCTAGCTCATCGGCGGTAGGGCCATCAGGTTCAGCGGGCTTTTTAGCCGCCGCCTTCTTGGCAGGTGCCTTCTTTTCAGCGGCCGGCGCAGCCTTCTTCGCACTGGCAGCCTCAACAGGGAAGGCTTCTTTAACTTTCTTGATAACTGGCGCCTCAACTGTCGAAGACGCCGAACGAACGAACTCGCCCATTTCCTGAAGTTTGGCAACGAGAACTTTGCTCTCAATGCCTAATTCTTTGGCAAGTTCATAGACCCGGACCTTGGCCACTGCTCTCCTACTCCTTGGTCCGAGCCCAGTCAGGGCTGCGAACCTTCGTTACGGGAACGTACTCATCGCTGCGTGTTCATCGATTGCTCATCGCTTCTCGACCCGTTTCCATAAGGCAACACTTGGTGTTGCGCTCCTGACTGGTAACCCCTATTGCGGGGGTAGTGCTGTGATGTAACTTTCCACAGCCGAAGTGTCGAATGGACCACCACTGCGAAAAGCTCGCCCAAAACCTCGGCGGGCAATGGCTTGATCCAGACAATGCGGATGAATCCATCCACCTCGACCAGGTCTTGCACCCGTTGGATCAGGTGAGAGCTGGACGTGTGAACCAGCCGTTCCTGAGACAACAAGCCGCAACATAGTGTTGCGATCTGAGCGTTCTCGACAGCCTAGGCAGGTGCGCACAGGCTCAGTACGGGAGCGTTCGGACACGCCTGACTCTAGCGTGCCAGCCCATCTTCGCAGTCATTGCGCGCCCAGAACTGGTCATAAAGCCACGTGCACCTAAGGCGCGGGCGTGATTTTCGGTTCTATGGCGTTGACTCAAAAGCCTCAGGAACCGCACGGGTACCAATGGCTTGGTCGGGTGCCATGTCTGAACGGATGTCAATGCGCCAGCCAGTCAGACGGGCCGCCAGCCGGGCGTTTTGTCCCTCTTTGCCGATGGCCAACGAGAGTTGATAGTCCGGCACGATGACCCGCGCAGCCCGCGCTACTTCATCAATGACCTCAACGCTGTTGACTTTGGCCGGCGAGAGAGCGTGACGAACAAACTCAGCCGGATCCTCAGACCAGTCAACGATGTCGATTTTTTCGCCGTGCAGTTCGTGCATGATGTTGCGCACTCGCTGCCCCAGCGGACCAATGCATGAACCCTTCGCATTGATCCCTTCGCGTTTGGCGTGAACCGCAACTTTCGTACGATGGCCAGCTTCGCGTGCCATGGCAACGAGTTCGACTGAACCATCGGCGATCTCGGGAACTTCTAGGGCGAAAAGTTTGCGCACCAGTCCAGGGTGAGTCCGCGAGAGTGTGATCTGCGGCCCGCGCTGACCCTTACGAACACCAACCACATAACACTTAATCCGCTCACCGTGCAGATACTTCTCGCCGGGAACTTGCTCCGCCGGAGGCAGCAGACCTTCGATTTCACCCAAACTGATCATCACATCGCGCGGATCGCGCCCTTGTTGGATAACTCCGGAGACCACATCGCCTTCGCGACCCGTCCATTCACCAAAAGCTCGCTCATCATCAACGTCTCGAAGTCGTTGCATGATCACTTGACGCGCCGTTGCCGCGGCGATGCGGCCAAAGCCTTCTGGGGTGTCATCAAATTCAGGAGCTAGAACACCTTCTTCCGTGCTCTGACCACGAACCCATACCGAAACATGACCCGTGCTTTGGTCAATTTCAACGCGAGCGTTGTGATGTGACCCTTCGGTGTGGTGATAGGCCGTCAGGAGGGCAGCTTGCAAAGCCGAAACCACAACCTCAAACGGAATTTCTTTTTCGCGAACCAGCGCTCGCAGTGCTGTCATGTCGATATCCATGTCACTGCTCCTGTTCTTCTACGTCATCGAACTCATCTGATGTGTCGAAATCGGTTAAGGGTGCGCTTGGGCGATTGAACTCAACTTGAACCACTGCTTTAGCAATCGCCGAGTAGGCCATGATGCGCTCTTGCCCGTCAACATCAAGCGTGACTGTGTCTTCATCACTGGATACAACGCGTCCGGTGATTGATTCATCATCTGTCCCGTCAGCACTGGCTGTATCAACTTTGACCAAGCGCGAAAGCGCCCGGCGCCAATGCCGTGGGTGAATCAACGGTCGGTCCACGCCAGGAGATGTCACTTCCAAGACGTAGGCAATCTCGCCCATGGAATCGGAATCATCAAGGGTGCGCGAAATCTGACTGCTCATGGCCGCGACATCATCGAGATCAACACCGTTATCACTGTCGATAACGACCTTGACCATGCGGCGCCGACCAGCGGCCATCACGGATAAGGCTTCAAGGTCATAGCCCAGTTCAGAAACGATGGGCTCAACAACGGCACGCACCCTGTCTTCGGAAGCAGTCATCAGTGATCTCCTGACAGGGGTCCAGTTGTGGTGAAACAGTTGTGGGTCGCGCTTGGTCAATCAGCAGCCAATCAGTCTTCGGCTACTACCCTGACTTTACTGCCACGTTCAACCAACCCTCAAGTGCCCAAAGGAGCCGGATGCGCCCGATCTCGCGCCGAGGCGTTCTCTCGGGACTGACACTAGGCGTGGCCCTAGGTGTTACCGGCATTTCGCTGAGTGCGTGCAGTAGCGAAAAGACCGTGGTCAAAACGGCAGTTGATCAAGGAAGTCTCAATCAAGTCTTCGCCGCCGAAGCCTCACTTCTCGCGCTGGCCACCTCCAGCGGACTCACACGTGTAAGCAAGATTCACCAAGCCCACCTGAACGCACTCACCGCGGCGGGAGCACAACCCCCAACGCCCGATGCCGCTGGTGCGCTCAAGCAACTAGCTCGTGGCCAGCGCAGACAAGCTGACCTTTGTTCATCCCTTGCCCTGAGTGCTTCACCACGGGTTGCTCAACTCTTGGCTTCCATTGCGGCATCAAATGCAGCGCTGGCCGCCTTGGCAAGTAGTTCAGCATGAGTGTCATTGATGATTTGCAATCGGCCCTAGCAGGCGAACACGCTGCTGTTTACGGCTACGGCGTGATCGGCGGTCGACTCTCCGGTTCAAAGAAGGCCCAAGCGTTGGCTGGGCTCAATGAGCACCGAAGTACCAGGGACCAACTGTCGCGTCTGATCGTTAGCCGTGGCGCCGAACCCGTGCCAGCCGAGCCTTCTTATGTGGTCGATGTTTCCACCGGCCAACAAAGCCAGCTTGTGAGCACCGCAATCAAGATTGAAGATCGCCTGTGCGTTCGCTACGCCAATCTCGTGCTCAATACCGACCAGGGCGCGCGAACTTTGGCGATTGCGCAGTTGCAAGGCTGCGCTGTGCGCTCAGCTTTATGGAGTAAGACCGCTCAAGCTTTTCCGGGCTTGGTTGAGGCCACACCTCAACCCTGAACCTCGCTGGCAATCTGCGCGGGAGCATCACTGATTGCCACTTCGCGGGATTGCCCCGAGGCACGATCGCGAATCTCCAACACACCGTTAGCTAAACCTTTGCCGATCACCACGATGGTGGGGATGCCAAGCAATTCGGCATCTTTGAATTTCACACCTGGTGATACTCGGCGACGGTCGTCAAAGAGCACCTCCACACCACGTGATTGAAGATCGGCGATCAAGGTTTCAGCAAAGTCGTAAATCTCATCTTCTTTTCCAGCCGCAACGACATGGACATCAGCAGGAGCGATGCTTCGTGGCCAACTCAGGCCGATCTCATCAAAGGTTTGTTCAGCTACCGCGGCCACCGCTCGGGATACGCCCACGCCATAGGAACCCATGGTGACCACTTGCTGCTTGCCCGACTCATTGAGGACCTTCAAGTCCAAAGCTTGCGCGTATTTGGTGCCCAGTTGGAAAATGTGGCCGATTTCGATGCCCCGAGCACTGACTAATTCACCATGACCATCAGGAGCTTGATCTCCATCTCGGATGTGTACTGACTCCACCGTGCCATCGGCCTTGAAGTCACGGCCAGCGACCAAGTCATAGACGTGTTGACCAACACTGTTGGCACCGCTAATCCACGCCGAGCCATCGACTATGCGCGGATCGACTAAGTAACGAATTCCACTGGCACTGTTTTCACCGAGTACCTGCGGGCCGATGTAACCGCGGACCAAAGCTGGGTGCTTGGCGAAGTCTTCTTCGCCAAGGGGTTCAACGGTGGCAGGGAAAACGGATGCTTCCAAGCGGCGCACATCAATCTCACGATCACCGGGTACACCCACGACGAGAACATCGGTGGTCCCGTCCAAATTGGTGAGTTTGAAAACAACGTTCTTCAAGGTATCGGCTGCAGTCCAGGGCGCAGAATCACTGCGCGGGTACGAAGCATTCGAAAATGCAACAAGCTCGTCAATGGTTTCGCAGTTTGGAGTGTCCTCAACATGCGCCGCCGGAGTGTTGCTGGCATCAACCATGGCAGGAACCGGCGTAGTGACCGCTTCGACATTGGCCGCATAAAGTCCGTCGGTGCTGCGAACGAAGGTGTCCTCCCCCGACACGCACGGCGCGAGGAATTCCTCACTCAGACTTCCTCCCATGGCACCAGCCATGGCGCTGACGATCACATAGTTCAAACCCAAACGATCAAAGATGCGAATGTAGGCCTGTCGATGTTGTTCATAGGAAGCCTGCAACCCGGCCTCATCCAGGTCAAAGGAATACGAGTCCTTCATGACGAATTCGCGACCGCGCAAAATGCCGGCCCGGGGGCGAGCTTCATCGCGGTACTTGGTCTGAATTTGATACAGGCTCACTGGAAGGTCTTTGTAACTTGAGTATTCGCTCTTGACTAGCAGAGTGAACATCTCTTCGTGCGTTGGGCCAAGTAGATAGTCGGCACCCTTGCGGTCTTGTAGGCGAAAGAGTGTTTGACCGTATTCATCCCAACGCCCCGTTGCTTCATAGGCATCTTTGGGAAGTAGGGCCGGAAAGTGAACCTCTTGCGCGCCGAAGGCATCCATTTCTTCACGAACAATGTTTTCCACTTTGCGAAAAACGCGCCAACCCAGCGGCAACCAGGTGAAGATGCCCGGCGCAACGCGACGGACATAGCCAGCCCGCACGAGCAGCGTGTGACTTGGCACCTCAGCATCTGCAGGATCTTCACGCAAGGTGCGCAAGAACAGCGTGGACATACGCAGAATCAAGGTTTCCTCCGGGCTCGGTGTGGCCTAAGCGTATCGGTCGCAGTAGGCAACAGGCTCAGAACAACACTGAGGCGAACGTGTCTGTATGCACAAAGCCGGCGGTTAGGTACGAGCGCCGAGCCGCGGTGTTGTAGTCGTTGACGTAGAGCGAAACCAAGGGAGCAAATTTTTCTCGTGCATAGGAGGCAACTGCGGCCATGCCAGGAGCCGAGATTGATTGCCCGCGAAAGCGCGGATCCACCCAGACCCCTTGGATCTGACAGGCCTGAGCCGACGTTGCACCAATTTCGGCCTTAAAGATCACTTCCCCATTTTCGATGCGCGCTAGAGCCTTGCCTGATCGAATGAGTTCAGCGATCCGCGCACGATAGACGGACAACGATTCCCCACGCGTGGGTTCAATGCCGACCTCTTCGGTAAACATCGCCACACAAGCCGGTAGCAAAATATCGAGTTCGTCTTCACGAACGACTCGCACTGCTGAATCAGCTGCAATTAATGGTTCGGCCGCCATGGTCATGACCGGTTGATTCATCCGCTCATCACGCGCCGGACCCCATGAGGGCGAAAGTAGGCGCCACAGTTCCGCCACGTGCTCGCGTGGTCCGACAATGGATGAGCATCGGCGACCAAACTTTCGGGAACGATCAGCAAAAGCAAACAGCGCAGCATCGGTTGCTTCAACGGGAACTAAATTTGCTCCGTTATAAAGGGCAGAAACCAAGGTTTGTCCTTCAAACCATCCCCAGATCTGACCGCCTAGTCGCCAACTTTGCATTGCAGAGGCGTGCACCCGGTGGGCAACAAAACAGTGCCGAACCGGATCGCGTTCAAGCAGGGAATTTAAGGCTGGTAAATCCGAGGCAGTCAGTTCTCGAAGAGCAAACGTTGTTCCCACATGCTCATCTGTGGTCATTATCGAACTTCAACGACCGGGCCGATGCCATCAGGATCAACACCCATTTCCTCAGCCAAGCGAAGTGCCTCTTCAATGAGCGTTTCAACAATCTGGGCTTCAGGGACAGTCTTGATGACTTCACCACGAACGAAGATTTGGCCCTTACCATTTCCCGATGCCACTCCAAGGTCAGCTTCGCGCGCCTCCCCTGGTCCATTGACCACGCAACCCATGACAGCAACACGAAGTGGAACAGTCAAGCCTTCCAAACCTGCAGTGACTTGTTCAGCCAAGGTGTACACGTCCACCTGCGCACGACCGCAGGAGGGACAGGAAACAATTTCAAGGCCGCGCTGGCGAAGTCCTAAAGATTCAAGGATCTGATTACCGACTTTGATTTCCTCAACCGGTGGCGCTGACAACGAAACGCGGATGGTGTCGCCGATTCCTTCAGCTAAGAGAGCACCAAAGGCCACAGCCGACTTGATCGTGCCTTGAAATGCGGGACCGGCTTCAGTTACACCTAGGTGCAGCGGGTAATCACATTGCTTGGCCAGCAGGCGATACGCCT
>CAIXNN010000065.1 GCA_903920865.1 uncultured Actinomycetes bacterium | reverse complement strand
GGAGACCCACACCCCGTGTCAGTCAAGATCAAACTTAAGCGCCTCGGCAAGATTCGTCAGCCGATGTACCGCATCGTTGTCGCTGATGCTCGCACCGCCCGTAACGGCCGTGCCATTGAAGAGATCGGTATTTACCGACCCAAGGAAGACCCTTCGTTCATTCAGGTTGATTCCGAACGCGTTGCGTACTGGCTCAGCGTGGGTGCACAACCCACCGACGCAGTAACAGCAATCTTGAAGGTCACTGGCGACTGGCAGTCGTTCAAGGGTTTGCCTGCTCCCGAGCCGATGAAGGTCGCCGCTCCCGCCGTGAACAAGCGCGATGTATTCGCTGCCGCTGTCAAGGAAGCAGCCGATGCACCCAAGGATGGTGCCACTACGCCGAAGGCTAAGAAGGCACCGGTTGCTAAGGAAGCCGCTCCCGCTGAAGTTGACGTTGTAGAAGTAACCTCGCAAGTTAGTGAAGTCGCAGAACCATCATCTGAAGCACCAGTTGCAGAACAGGTTGTTGCTGAGGAAAGCGCCCCTGAGGTCGTTGCACAAGATGCCGCTCCTGAAATCGCGGCTGAGTCAGCTCCTGAGGCAACTGAGGTTGTCGAAAGCACTGAGGCATAAATGCTGACTGAGGTGCTAGAGCATCTAGTGCGCGGAGTCGTGGACAATCCTGACGATGTCTATGTCACCGAGGCTAATCAACGACGTGGGCGAATGATTGAGGTTCGCGTGCACCCCGATGACCTCGGTCGTGTCATTGGCCGCGGAGGTCGTACCGCCGTTGCATTTCGCACGGTGGCTAAGGCACTGTCCAATGGCCAGGGCGTTCGCATCGACTTCGTTGACGTCGCCTGATCAGCTCCGAACTACTTTGCTCAAACCGGTCCGATACACCAAGCGGTGATTTTCTATGTTAGTAACCGTCGGTCGCATCGGTAAACCTCATGGCATTCGGGGCAGCGTGACGATTGCTGTTTTAACTGATGAGCCCGAGCGTCGGTTTGTGGTTGGCGAATCTGTAGTCACTGATCCACCGGGTGCAGCAGATTTGGTGATCAGTGGTTACAAGTGGCATTCGGGTCGTCTCCTGATGGATTTTGAAGGTGTCACAGATCGCAATGGGGCCGAAGCCCTTCGCGGGCTACTGCTCCAGGTTGAGGTTGACCAGAGCCAGCGGCCGGAGGATCCTGAGGAGTACTACGACCACCAGTTGGTTGGCTTGGCGGTACATCACATTGACACAACCCTGCTGGGGCACATTTCAGAGATTTCCCACTTACCGGCTCAAGACCTCTTAATCGTGCAGCCGGTGGCCGAATCATCTGCTGAAATTCTTATTCCTTTTGTCAGCGCAATGGTGGTCAGTGTGGATCTGAAAGACGGACTAGTCGTCGATCCGCCGGCTGGATTGTTGGCTCCCGAAGACGGAGTTAGTTAATGCGCATTGACATCATCTCGATTTTTCCGCAGTACTTAGAACCGTTGAACCTCTCGCTGATAGGCAAGGCTCAAAGCTCGGGCCGAGTAGACATTGCTGTCCACGACTTGCGAGCACAAACAACAGATAGACATAACACCGTTGACGACAGTCCCTACGGTGGTGGGCCGGGCATGGTGATGCTTGCGCAACCTTGGCTCGACGCGCTGGAAAATGTAGTCGAACAAAGCCCTAAAATCTCGACTCGTCCTCGCTTAGTGGTTCCCACTCCATCGGGACGAGTTTTCACTCAGGCCATCGCTGGGGAACTGGCTCAAGAAGAGCACCTGATATTTGCCTGTGGTCGCTATGAAGGAATTGATGAGCGCTTTTTTCAGCAGGCTGTACAAGGTGGACAAGGCGTTAATGCCAATGTCAATGCCAATGTCACTGTTGATGTTGATCGGATCTCCATTGGTGACTTCGTCCTTGCCGGTGGAGAAGTAGCCGCCTTAGTGATCATCGAAGCGTTGACTCGGGTGATCCCAGGAGTCTTGGGAAATGATGAATCAGTCACTGATGATTCATTTGCGCCCGGCGCGATGCAGTACCTGGTGGAAGGGCCGATCTACACCAAGCCCGCGACCTGGCAAGGTCATGATGTGCCTGAGGTTTTGGTTTCAGGGGATCATGCAGCCATCGCAAGGTGGCGGCGTGATCAGTCATTATTACGCACGATTGCCGTCCGTCCAGATCTGATCCAAGGCTCATCTGCTGAACAATTTGACGATCACGACCTACAGGTCTTAGCCAGCGCAGGCTGGACCTTCAGCCAAGGGCGCTGGGTTCACTGATCGGTGCCTGTGTCACACTTAGCGAGCACTAATTCGATCGGATGTTCTGCCACAGGGGAGCCCCGAGTTATCGAGATTAGTCATCCATCGCTTCACTTGATTTTTCGTAGTTGACCTGTGGCGCCTGCGTAGGAGCTCTCATGAATATCCTTGACTCTGTCGATGCCGCATCAATGCGTGACGACATTCCTGATTTTCGTCCTGGCGACACCTTGAAGGTGCACGTTCGAGTTATTGAAGGCACGCGTTCGCGAATCCAGATCTTCCAAGGCGTAGTTATCGCTCGCCAAGGTGGCGGTCTGCAAGAGACCTTCACGGTCCGCAAGGTCAGTTTTGGTGTGGGAGTTGAGCGAACCTTCCCGCTGCACACCCCCGTGGTTGAGAAAATTGAAGTAGTCACTCGTGGAGATGTTCGCCGCGCCAAGCTGTACTACCTTCGCGACCTGCGTGGTAAGAAGGCCAAGATCAAAGAAAAGCGCGATAACACCCAAGGCTCCTAGGCTTTCGGTTATCGCAATTTCCTCCTCTCGGGTGGTACTCAACGGGTCCATCTCGGGCTAGGCTCAATTCACTATGGATAGCGCTGAAGGCAATGCGGAAGTCGCTGGCGAGGTTGCGCAGACTTCTGCTGGCTCGCGTGCAAGCCATCGCGCTCCTCGCAGGGTCAAGCCCGAGAAAGTACCTCGTTCGGCCCGAAAAGCTAGCGCCAAACCTGAGGCTGCGTTGGCCGACGTTGAGGTAGCCCTGGCTGACTCAACACAATCTGGGAAGGACGCAAAGAAGAAGGCGGGCAAGCATCGACGCCTGCTTCCTAATCGCCCCTTTTGGCAAGAACTTCCAATCCTGATCGTGGTGGCCTTACTGGCGGCCTACCTAGTGAAAACCTTCGTCTTCCAAGTTTTCTACATTCCTTCCGGATCCATGGAGAACACGCTTCGAATCAATGATCGAGTGCTGGTAGATAAAATCAGTTACAACTTCAGGGAGATCAAACGCGGCGAGATTATTGTTTTTAACGCCGAAGGAGTACTCGCTCCAGAAAACGCCCCTATTCTTCCTGCGTCCAACCCTTTCCAAGCTGGCGCTAGGGCCCTTCGATCAACCCTTGGTCTGCAGCAAAATAGTGAAACCGACTACATCAAACGCGTGATTGGTCTGCCCGGCGATCGTGTTCAATGTTGCGATGACCAAGGCCGAATGACCGTCAATGGCGTCGCATTAAGCGAGACTGCCTATCTTTATCCCAGCGACGCCGCGTCCCTGACTCGCTTTGATGTTCAGGTCCCGCCCAAGAAGTTGTGGGTCATGGGGGATCACCGGTCGGCCTCAGCGGATTCTCGATCGCAAATTGGCAGCCCAGGCGGTGGCTTTGTCCCTGAAAATCGAGTCGTGGGCAGAGCCTTTGTCGTCACCTTCCCCTTCACCAGTTTGCGTCGCCTCTCAATACCTGAAACCTTCCAACAGCCACAACTAACGTCAGGGAATGGATCCAAGAAGTGACATTGCCTGAGGAAAATGCTCCTGAGTCATCAACCTCGCGAATGCGATGGAGTGCTGCCCGCGAAGTGGGAATTATTCTCATCGTCGCTTTGGTGTTGAGTTCGCTCGTGCGCACCTTTGCCTTCCAAGCATTTTGGATTCCCTCTGGTTCGATGGAAAACACCCTGCTGCCAGAGGACAGGATTTTGGTGAGCAAACTCAGCACCGAGTTTGGTGATGTCAAACGTGGTCAGGTCATCGTGTTTTCTGACCCAACCGATTGGCTCAGTGGCGGATTCAATGATGGAAATGTCTTCCAACGTGGAGCTCGCAGTGCTTTGAGCTTTGTTGGCCTGGCCGCATCTCCATCCGATCGTGATTTGGTTAAGCGGGTCATCGGAGTTGGCTCAGACCACGTTGTGTGCTGCGATCCCAGCGGGCGGGTCAGTGTTAACGGAAAGGCTCTCGACGAAAAGTCCTACATCTTTCCTGGCGATACGCCCAGTGACGAACCCTTTGATGTCATCGTTCCGCAAGGACAGCTATGGGTGATGGGGGATCATCGCTCTGCTTCTGGTGATTCGCGGTATCACCAAAATGACCCCGGTGGGCCCTTCGTTCCAGTCAGCAAAGTGATCGGTCGAGGTGTGTGGGTGGGCTGGCCCTTGAATCGTTGGAGTTTAGTGCGCGTCCCCGAAACTTTTTCACAGATCCCTGCACCGAAGAAGTAGTCCGTTGGGTGTCAAGGCCATGAGGTCATATGAAGCCGCGTTGCACACTTGCGGCTTCAGTCCGATTGCTGGAGTCGATGAGGCCGGACGTGGGGCATGTGCCGGACCACTGGTCGTGGCTGCCGTCGTTTTAGGCACCTCACCGTTACTGCGCGGTGTCGCCGATTCAAAATCCCTGACTGCGCGAGCGCGTGCGCAGCTCTTCGACGTGATCTTCGAACATGCATCAGCGGTCGCTGTAGTCATCATTGAGCCGGATGAAATTGATGACCTCGGGGTGCATCGCGCAGATCTTGAAGGAATGCGAAGAGCGTTGGCTCGTCTTGACGTCAGTGCCAACTATGCGATCACCGATGGCTATCCCATTGAAGGATTACCCATTCCATCGCTTGCGGTATGGAAGGGGGATCAGGTCTGCGCCAGCGTTGCGGCCGCATCAATCATCGCCAAAGTCACCCGAGACCGGATCATGGTCCAGCTTGATGCCAGCTATCCCGAGTATGGATTTGCCTCACACAAGGGTTATGTCACGGCAGCCCACAAGGCAGCCCTCGCCAACGTTGGACCATCGCAGGTTCATCGCTACTCGTTTGCTCCAGTAAGTGCGGCAGCAGCCCTCCATAACCAGACGAAAAGCTCTATTCTGAGTTAGGTGCAATCTCCTAGCAGGACTTGAAATGGGTGTGACATGAGTTCTGATGAACTTGAAAACTATGAAGCTGCAAGTGAATTGACGCTGTTCAAGGAATATCGCGATGTCTTTTCGATGTTCAAGTTTTCGGTCGAAACGGATCAGCGATTCTATTTGTGCAATAACGTTGACGTGCAGACCAAGACCACCGGGTCAGGTCAGGTTTATTTTGAAGTCAGCGTTGAGGATGCCTGGATTTGGGATAATCATCGTCCGGCACGGTTTTTACGTAATGCCCACTTAATGACCTTTAAAGATGTGCAAGTCGAAGAACTAGCGCATCCGGCAACACCTGAATTTGGCCCGCTTGCCTAAGTCTTGAGTTCTGAGCGCTTGCTTGCATAAGAAAGCGCCATCGGCCTTCGACCACTGAGCTGTGGTCCTTGCGCGGACACACTGTGCGCATGGCACGAGCAAAACGACATCATCAAGTTCTCGGTGGACGTGGCGAGGAGCTTGCCGTGGCCTACCTGCAGGCCAAGCAGCTGATCATTCTTGATCGCAATTGGCGATGTGCACTCGGTGAAGTTGACATTGTTGCCGCAGACGGTTCTACCTTGGTGATGTGTGAGGTTAAGACCCGCAGCTCACAACGTTTCGGATCACCCCTAGAGGCGATAACGGCTAGTAAAGCCATCCGGATGCAGCGAGTCGGCTTTGCCTGGTGCAAACATCATCAGGCAAACGCGAGCAATGTACGTTTTGATGTGGTCTCGATCATCGATCCCGGTGTTGGACAGCCACACATTGAACACCATCTCAACGTCGTATGAGCATTGGTCAAACCCACGGTGTGGTCTTAGTGGGAGTCGATGGCGTATTGGTCAATGTTGAAGTTGATCTTGCTGACGGCGTAGTGGGGACAGCAATCGTGGGCCTGGCTGATCGCGGGATTAATGAGGCTAAGGATCGCGTGCGCTCAGCCCTAGTCAACAGCGGTCACAGGTGGCCAGCCAAGCGCGTAACCATTTCCCTCTCACCCGCGTGGATTCCTAAAGTCGGTGCAGTAACTGATCTAGCCATTGCACTGGCCATGTTGGTCGCAGATGGGGTCATCCCTGGTAGCTGCATCGAGAACACCGTCGTCCTAGGTGAGTTGGGCCTTGATGGTCAGGTGCGTCAGGTCAGAGGGGTATTGCCCGCAGTGCTGGCCGCGCATCGAGCTGGAATCAAACGCGTGATGGTTCCGATTGACAATTGCGTTGAAGCATCGTTGGTCACTGATGTGGAAGTCATCGGCGTTTCGACCTTGGCTCACGCGTGCGCGATTCTGACTGACCAGCAACGCCCACCCACCGTTCATCCCGTGCCCACCGGGCCGCGCGAGTTTGCTCGACGCGGTGACCTGACGGAGGTCGTTGGACAGCAATTGGGCAAACGCGCACTCGAAGTTGCCGCCGCAGGGGGACATCACCTGTTCTTCCATGGACCACCTGGAGCGGGCAAGACCATGCTTGCCGAACGACTACCGAGCATCATGCCGGCATTGAGTGCGCAAGCAGCCCTGGAGATCACGGCCATCCGATCCCTGGTTGAAGACCTTGACCCAAACTCGCCACTTGTTTCTCATCCGCCCTTTGAAGCACCGCACCACACCATGACCTTGGCCGCGATGGTCGGTGGCGGCAGTGGTCGACCACAACCGGGCGCGATTTCGCGCGCACATCACGGTGTGCTCTTTCTTGACGAAGCCCCAGAGTTTGCCCGCTCAGTGCTGGATTCATTACGTGAGCCACTTGAATCTGGATTTGTCCGCGTGGCACGGTCAGGTTTTGTCGCCCAGTTTCCAGCTCGCTTTCAACTGGTCATGGCAGCCAACCCCTGCCCGTGCGGTGTCTTTGATCAACGCGCCCTTGGTTGCACATGCACACCCACGCAACGTCGCCGTTATGCGCAAAGGATCTCCGGTCCCTTGCTTGATCGCATTGATCTTGTGGTGCAAACCCATAGCGTTGATCGCTTCTCAATGCTGGGTCAGGGACAGGCCGGCATGAGTAGTGCGCATGTGGCTGAGCGCGTTCAACGCGCTGCCGATCGAATGCTGGAGCGATTCGCCGAGAATGCGCTGCCCTTTTCCTCCAACGCCACCATTCCTGGTTCAGCCTTGCGCGGCAAAGGACCGCTAGCGGTTTCCCTTGACGCGCTGAAGTGGTTGCGAAGCCAGCCGGGCGCATCGAGCAGTAGGGGATTAGACAAAGTGCTCAGAATTTCCTGGACCTTGGCCGATCTGGCCGGAGTTGATCGGCCAGGCGTGGTTCATGTTCAAGAGGCCTTGAGCCTTCGCGATGAGGGCGGCCGGACCGCAGCATGAAATCCTTCAATGAACTCACCGCGCGCGTCTTGTTATCCATGGTTGCATCTGTAGGCGATGCACAACTGCACGATCAGTTGAAGCTGAAGTCTGCCACTCAGATTGTGCGTGAACTCCTTTCATCGCAGAGCACCTTGCAACGCAAGTCCACCTACCTCAAACGTCTACCTCAGGATCCGCTGCGCGAGGTACACGATGCGTTAGCCATCACTGATGGGGTGGGCGCACGAGTGGTAACGCCGAGCGATCCGCTTTGGCCCAGTGCGCTCAATGATTTGGGCCCCACTGCACCGTACTGCTTGTGGATGCGCGGTCCATTGGAGTTGGCACATCAGGACAGTGGCTGTCGTATCGCGATTGTGGGTGCGCGCGCTGCCACCCATTACGGGGTGCATGTCGCTGGTGAACTGGCTGCTGAATTGGTGGCGATGGATTGTGTTGTGGTCTCTGGTGGTGCCTTTGGAATCGATGCTGCTGCCCATCATGGAGCCCTTGCCGCCGATGGCGGCACGGTTGCGGTGATGGCCCATGGAATCGATCAGATCTATCCCGCCGGCAATGCCACCTTGCTTCAACGCGTCATGGAAACAGGAGTTGCCGTGAGCGAACTACCACCTGGTATTCGGCCGACGCGACAAGGATTTCTCGCTCGCAACCGACTGATCGCGGCCTTAAGCGCTGGCACTGTCGTTGTTGAAGCAGCTCTGCGCAGTGGTAGTGCCAGCACAGTGACCAGAGCTGGAGAACTTGGTCGAGAGGTGATGGCGGTACCTGGCCCGGTGACATCGGCAATGTCCGTGGGTACCCATGCGCTGCTTCGTGATGGGGCAACCTTGGTCACGTGCGCTGAGCACATTCTTGAAGCTCTCTCGCCGATCCAATTGAGCATTTAGGGCGTCGGTACTTGCTGAATTGGCTCGGATAAGTCACGGTGTATCTATGACTTCCCCAGTCGAAACCGCTCTCCCCACGGCCCAATCACCCGAATTGCCGGTTGAGTTTGCGCAAAGTCTTGAAGGCTTTCTGGTGCATGTGCGCGATGAGCGCGGTTTGTCGCCTCACACGGTGCGGGCTTACTGCACCGATATTGAGTCGTTACTCCTGCATGCTCAGCGGATGGGGATCAGGAAGGTCCATGACATTTCGTTGATGACCCTGCGATCCTGGTTAGCTCATGAGCAGTCAATGGGTCGTGCTCGAACAACCCTGGCTCGTCATGCGGCCGCCGTGCGGGTATTTACTGCATGGTTGGTGCGAACCGGACAGGTCAACGATGATCCGGGGGCTCGACTGGCTTCGCCAAAGTCGCACCGCACTCTGCCGGAAGTGGTTCGCGCCGAAGACATGGTGATCATTTTGGACGCGGTTGCAGATCGTGCTCAAGAAGGTGAGCCGCTGGCTTTGCGCGATGCAGCCATCATGGAATTGCTCTATGCCACCGGGATTCGTGTCAGCGAGTTGACTGCTTTGGACTTAGCCGACATTGATTGGGATCGCGCAGCCATTCGAGTTTTTGGTAAGGGCCGCAAGGAGCGCACCGTCCCGGTAGGTCAGCCAGCGCTGAGATCCCTCAAGGTATGGATTGATCAGGGGCGGGCAGGGCTGGCCGGAGACCAGGGCTCAGCGGGCAATGCGGTGTTCTTGGGCTCTCGGGGTTCCCGGCTGGGCGCTAGGGGGGCTCGTGAAGTGGTCCATCAATGCCTAGCGGCTGCCCCAAATACCCCCGATGTTGGCCCGCACGGTTTGCGGCACTCGGCCGCAACTCACTTGCTTGAGGGGGGCGCTGACCTACGATCAGTTCAAGAACTGCTCGGTCACGCTACGCTCGCAACCACGCAGATCTATACGCACGTGTCGGTAGAAAGGTTGAGGGCCACCTATGACCAGGCGCACCCCCGGGCCTAAGGGTTCACAACCCAAGCCTGCCGATGGTGTTCCTGATGATGAGCTCAACGATGGTGACGAGTTCGACGACCAAGAATTAGCTTCCGGCCTAAGTGCGGCCGAACTAGAAGCGCAAGCCGATGCCCTGCTCGCGGCAGCCGATGAGCCACAAGCGCCAGGTGACTTCGATGATGAAGGCATCTTCGGCCAAAGTCCTGAAGATGCAGAAGCGGCCCTGAAACAACTATGGGTCGATTTTAAGGAATCTGATGATCAGGGTTTGCGCGATCGATTGATTTTGCACTACTCGCCACTGGTCAAATATGTTGCCGGCCGCGTTGGCGTTGGATTGCCACCAAATATTGAGCAAGCAGATTTGGTCTCGTACGGAATCTTTGGACTCATTGATGCGATTTCAAAATTTGACCTTGCACGTGAGATCAAGTTTGAGACCTACGCCATTACCCGTATCCGTGGCGCCATCATTGACGAGCTGCGCTCCATCGACTGGATCCCACGCTCTGTGCGGGCCAAAGCTAAGACCGTTGAGCGGGCGTACACCGAACTTGAGGCAAAACTTCACCGCACTCCCACTGAGATTGAAGTGGCCGAGCACTTAGAGATCGCACTATCTGACCTGCATGCGATCTTTTCCCAGGTTTCCTACGTCAATGTCATGGCCTTGGACGAATTGCTCGGTTCGGGCAGTGACAAGGGGGACGGCCTTTCATTAGGCGACACCCTGGAAGACACCAAGGCTGAAAATCCGGTCACTGCCTTTGAAACTGAAGAAACCAAGATGCTCCTGGCTCAGGCGATCAACGGCTTGCCTGAGCGCGAAAAGGTCGTCGTTACTTTGTATTACTACGAGGGTTTGACCTTGGCTGAGATTGGCAAAGTGTTGGGCGTGACGGAGTCTCGGATCTGTCAGATGCACTCCAAAGCCGTCATCCAGATGCGAGCACGCCTAGCTGAGGCCGAGCACGACTGATCTATTGGCACTCGGTAGTTCTCAGCTGTAAGCCAAGTTCGTGTTTGTAGAGTTTTTCGCGGTTGCGGTGTTTGAGCCGCCGACACATTTGAAGAAGATGCCAGCGCCGAACCTTGATCCAAATGTGGAAGTAAGCGAACATGTGAGCTCGCGAAGAGCAATAGCGGATTCAAGTACGTTGCCCCGCGTTTAAGACCCAGATGTAAACACGGCGATAGACAATGAAAGTCATGGGTTTGCAAGGCGCCGATGACCTGGCCTGCGATGACACTCTCTCCCGTTCCTACGACCGGGTCAACGGGTTCATAGGTGGTGCGCAGGATGCCGCGGTTCGAAGTGTGGGAATTTTGGGAATTGTGTGCGATGACGATGACCCCGCGGCCGGCGAGCTCACCGGCAAAGGTCACGACGCCGCCACCGGTGGCATAAACCAGCGCGTGAGCAGGCGCCGACAGGTCCACCCCGCGATGGCCTGGGAGCCAATCGTGAACCGGCGGATCAAAGGGGTGCACGAGGTGATGCGGAGCCGGAACGGGCCACTGCCACGTAGCTGGCGCGGAATTGGCCGGTGCGGGGGTCGATCCCAGGAGGGCCAGCACGCAGAACCCTGGGAGGAAGATTTTGCCGAAGACCATGGTCTAAGACTCAGGCCTTCTAGCCAGTGCGCCTGCGGACGCTGTACGAAATGGGGGATGGCAAGGGCTGTGGACAGGCCCGCAACGTCGGCGCGTACGATAAGGCCCAGCAACTTGCCTCGGTGAGTTGACTTCGCACCTACACGGCCCACTCATGGTGGGGCAGTTGTTCCAAAGGTCCGAGTAAAGGGCAGATCGCTTCGGTGACTGAACTTTTCGGTGGGATGACTTCGCTGTTGGTCAGGGTCTTCGACCACCCGGTCGTTGACGTCAACCGGAATCTCCGGGCGTTCGCGCATGCGCGTTGCTCGGCTTGCATGAGGAGTACACGGCATGGCCGTTGTTACCACCCGCCAGCTTCTTGAAAGCGGCGTTCACTTCGGGCACCAGACCCGTCGCTGGAATCCCAAGATGAAGCGCTTTATTTTCGCCGAGCGCAATGGCATCTACATCATTGACCTCCAGCAGTCCTTGGCCTACATCGATCAGGCCTACGAATTCATTAAGCAAACTGTTGCCCAAGGCGGCACCGTCCTGTTTGTCGGCACTAAGCGTCAAGCGCAAGAGTCGATCGCCGAGCAGGCAACGCGCGTGGGCATGCCCTACGTCAATGAGCGTTGGTTGGGCGGAATGTTGACCAACTTCCAAACTGTGTACAAGCGCCTTCAGCGTTTGAAGGAACTTGAGGTCATCGACTTTGACGACGTTGCTGCCAGTGGCATGACCAAGAAGGAACTGCTTGTTCTCAAGCGCGAGAAGGTCAAGCTCGAGCGCATCCTCGGTGGTATCCGTGAGATGACGAAGGTTCCCAGCGCGATTTGGGTCGTGGACACCAACAAGGAGCACATCGCAGTTGCCGAAGCTCACAAGCTGAAGATCCCTGTCGTAGCCATCTTGGACACCAACTGTGACCCTGATGAAGTTGACTACAAGATTCCTGGAAACGACGATGCCATTCGTTCCGTTGGATTGCTCACCCGCGTCATCTCCGATGCAATTGCTGAGGGCTTGATGGCTCGCGCAGGTGCAGGGCGTGCAACTGATGAAGTTGGCGCCGAACTAGCTGCCGGTGAACCGTTGGCTGAATGGGAAACCGAACTTCTTGCAGGCGCTGGTACTGAAGCAGTAGCTCCAGCAGTAGCTCCAGTCGAACAAGCCTGATTCCTCTGACCACGTAACGAACAAGGGAAATACCACTCTCATGGCAAATTTCAGTGCCGCCGACGTGAAGAAGCTCCGCGACATCACCGGCGCAGGAATGATGGACTGTAAGAAGGCTCTTTAAGAAACCGATGGCGACTATGACGCTGCTGTTGAAGCCCTTCGTATTAAGGGAGCTGCCAAGGCTGCCAAGCGTGGAGCCGAACGCGACGCCAGCAACGGTCTTGTTGCTGCCGCTGCTGGAGCGATGATTCAACTCAATTGTGAGACCGACTTTGTGGCCAAGAACGATGACTTCAAAGCCCTAGCCGATGCGATCGTTGCTGCCGCTGCTGCGCACAAGACTGGCGATGTTGAGTCATTGCTGGCGGCCACCTTGGCTGATGGCCGCACCGTTGCAGGTGGCATTGAGGCGATGAATGCCGTCATCGGTGAGAAGATCGAAATCGGAAACGTCATCGTTTTGGATGGCACCGTGACGGCCTACATGCACCAGCGATCAGCTGACCTGCCCGCCCAAGTTGGCGTCTTGGTTGCCTTTGAAGGCGATGAAGCAGTCGCACGGGCCACGGCCATGCAAATTGCCGCGATGCGTCCACAGTATGTCTCTCGTGAAAATGTGCCGGCTGAGGCTGTGGAGTCGGAGCGTCGCATTGCTGAGGCAACAGCTCGCGAAGAGGGCAAGCCTGAGGCTGCACTGGAGAAGATTGTTGAAGGGCGAATCAACGGCTTCTATAAGGAAGTTGTCTTACTGGAGCAGTCCTCAGTGCAAGACAGCAAGAAGTCGGTCAAGGCTGTTCTTGATCAGGCCAACACCACGGTCGTTAATTTCGCCCGCTTTGAGGTTGGTGCCTAAGCTTCATGGCTGATGATCCGGGTAGCTCAGTGACCGGCGGTTACCGCCGTGTCATGTTGAAGTTATCCGGTGAAGTCTTCGGTGGCGGAAGCCTGGGAGTTGATCCTGATGTTGTTCAGCGGGTAGCGCAACAAATTGCTGCGGTGGCCCGCGGTGGTGTGCAGGTGGCCGTTGTCATCGGCGGCGGAAACTTCTTTCGTGGTGCTGAACTGAGCCAACGTGGCATGGATCGCTCGCGAGCTGACTACATCGGCATGCTCGGCACCGTCATGAACTCACTGGCCTTACAAGACTTCCTGGAAAAGGAAGGTATTGGGACCCGAGTTCAAACCGCGATCGCTATGGGTCAAGTTGCAGAGCCCTACGTCCCGCGCCGGGCCATTCGGCACATGGAAAAGGGCCGAGTCGTCATCTTCGGTGCTGGATTGGGAGCTCCGTTCTTCTCAACCGATACCACCGCAGCCCAGCGGGCCCTTGAAATTGATTGTGATGTGGTCTTGATGGCTAAGAGCGTGGATGGCGTGTATGACGCCGATCCGCGGACAACGCCGGATGCACAACTTTTCAGCCACATTGAATATCGCGATGTGCTCAACCGTGGACTCAAAGTCGCTGATGCCACTGCCTTCAGCCTATGCATGGATAACGACTTGCCCATCATCGTTTTCAATGTGATGGAAGATGGAAACATCGCTAAAGTTATTGAACAAGCAGATGTCACTGGTACAAGAATTGGAACGCTAGTTTCGGCTGGGCATCCCACCACGGTTGCCAGCACTTCAAAGGGGTCATGATGATCGATACGACAATGCGAGAAGCCGAAGAGAAGATGGAAAAGGCTGTAACCGTGGCCAAGGAAGACTTCGCAACGATTCGGACCGGACGAGCCAACCCGTCGATGTTCGCCAAGATTGTTGCTGACTACTACGGCACCATGACCCCGCTGAATCAGTTGGCTTCCTTCCAAGCGCCCGAAGCGCGCATGGTCCTGATTACCCCGTATGACAAGGGGGCATTGACGGCGATTGAAAAAGCCATTCGCGAGTCCGACCTTGGAGCCAATCCGAGCAACGATGGTTCGGTTATTCGAGTCGTGTTGCCAGAGTTGACCGAAGATCGTCGTAAGGAATACATCAAGGTGGCGCGCACCAAGGCTGAAGATGCCAAGATTTCCATCCGCAACGTTCGCCGTCATGCCAAAGAGGCTCTGGACAAACTCATCAAAGATGGTGACGCCGGCGAAGACGATGTGCGTCGGGCTGAGAAGCAACTTGATGAACTCACCGCTCGTACGGTTGCCCATGTTGACGAAATCCTCAAGCACAAGGAAGGCGAACTCCTCGAGGTCTAAGGACCACTCGAGGTAGCGCGGCCATGAGTACACCAGAGACGACTCAACGGCCCAGTGCTGGACGCCCGCTCGGTAGAGCAACAGTGGTCGGGCTGACCATGCTCGGTGTTTTGATTGCCTGCCTGTTGCTTCCGAGTTACGTATTCACAGCCTTGGTTGTCGTAGGAATCATCGTTGGCCTGTGGGAAATCCGCCGAGTCCTGCTCGGTGCTGGTTACTCCATTCCAACGGTGGCCATTGTCGGTGCAGCCGTAATTTTGCCGGCCTGCGCTTACCAGTACGGTGTTGAAGGTTTAGTGCTCGGGCTTTTATGCCTGGTCCCTGTCGTTCTGGCGTGGCGTTTACTACAGGGCGGCGACAATGCTGTTCGCGATGCCTTGGCCAGTGTGTTGATTGTGACCTGGATTCCATTTCTGGCCAGTTTCCTTGTCGTCTTAGTTCAATCAGACAATGGCCCAGCCAAAGTATTGACGGCGGTGTTGATTACCTCGGCAAGTGATACTGGCGGCTACTTAGTGGGCGTCCTGATTGGCCGGCACCCGATGGCGCCTGCGGTGAGCCCGAAGAAGTCCTGGGAAGGTTTTGCCGGATCAATTGTTCTCGGCCTGATCTTTGCCTTCATCTGCTTCATTTATTTACTGCACGCACCGTGGTGGGTTGCATTGGTCGCGGGAATTCTTGGCGCGTGCACAGCAACCGTCGGCGACCTAGGTGAATCATTGATCAAGCGTGACCTGCAGATCAAAGATATGGGCCAAATTCTTCCCGGTCACGGCGGCTTACTCGATCGAGTAGATTCCCTCTTGGCTACTGCGCCACTTATTTGGCTCATCATCACAGTCTTCTTGGGCTCATGAGCGAACTAACCTTCATCGCACCGAAGGTCCCCAAGCCGCCCAAGCACCTAGCGGACCTGGATGCAGATGGTCGAAGGCAGTTGGCTCTTGATTTATCGCTGCCAGCTTTTCGTATTGAACAGATCGCCCATCATTACTTTGATCGATTCACCAGTAACCCCGAAGACATGACCGATCTTCCGGCCGGTCAGCGTCAAGCCTGGGTTGATGCCGTTGTTCCTCAGCTCTTAGAGCCGGTGCGCACTATTACCTGTGATAACGAAACCACCGCCAAACAACTGTGGCGCCTTCACGATGGTGTGCTCGTTGAGTCTGTGGTGATGCGATATCCAGATCGAGCCACAGTGTGTATTTCATCGCAAGCTGGCTGCGGGATGAACTGCCCGTTTTGCGCAACCGGCCAAGCTGGTTTGACCCGCAATCTTTCAACGGCAGAAATTGTTGACCAGGTCGTGGCCGCTGCTGCCCTGCTCAATAGTGGGGGAGTAGGTGGCGATCCGGTTCGCTTAAGCAATGTGGTTTTCATGGGGATGGGAGAGCCACTTGCCAATTACAAGGCCGTAATGGCAGCCCTACGCCGGCTGACCGATCCAGCCCCACATGGTTTAGGTCTGTCACGTCGCTCTATCACCGTTTCCACGGTGGGTTTGGTGCCCCGAATCCAAGACTTGACCAAGGAAGGGTTGCCGGTCACGTTGGCAGTTTCCCTGCATGCTCCCGATGATGAATTACGAGACACCTTGGTGCCGGTTAATACTCGCTGGAATATCAGTGAGGTACTTGATGCCGCCGATGCGTATGCCCGTGAGAGCGGCCGTAGATATTCCATTGAGTACGCACTTATTCGCGATATCAATGATCAGGGTTGGCGGGCAGATTTGTTGGCCCAGCGATTGCGTGGACGTTTAGTTCATGTGAACTTGATCCCGCTCAATCCCACTCCGGGTTCAGTGTGGACGGCATCACGCAAGGCCGATGAGAAGGAATTTGTTCGTCGGTTAGAAATGGGGGGAATCGCAGTGACTGTCCGCGATACCCGAGGCCAGGAAATTGATGGGGCCTGCGGTCAACTGGCCGCGGCCTATCCGCAGGATCAGCCCAGCAGTTCTTGAGCCTGGCAGACCATGTCTTCGAGTTGAAGCCGCAGAACTTCACCAACTTGCTTTTCTAGGCCCGCCCCTATTAGCGGAACATTGACCTTCACGTTTCCACTCAGGGAAAACGCCGTGAAAGATTTCCTCTCCGACAATTCGATAGTGCCGATAAAGCTCGCAGGTAATCCAACTGTTCGCACTTCGAAGGTGGCGCTAAATCCAGAACCTTCTTTGACCCAATGGGTGCTTTCCGAAACCTGGATGGCCTCACCCACCATGGATCGGACGGGACTGGGAACCGCACTGGTGTCAAAGGCGCGCTCCACCTCGAGGGTGCGAGAGCTTCCATGCTCGGTGATCACCACAGTCGACCTCTCATCGAGCCGCTGATACAACTGCGAGCTCGTCAAGTGGTCAAATACTTCCGCGATGGGTGCATCAAAGTGTGCATCAAAGGTCAACTGCATCAGCGATATGCGCCAATTCCGGTTATTGCTTCGCCAATGACCAAGGTGTGAATTTCGCTCGTGCCTTCATAGGTCAAGACCGATTCCAAGTTGTTCGCATGGCGTAAGACGGGGTATTCCAAAGTGATGCCATTGCCACCAAGAATGGTGCGAGCCTGGCGTGCGATCGCAATGGCTTCGCGCACGTTATTGAGTTTGCCCACGCTGACCATCTGTGGGCTGAGTTGACCGGCATCCTTGAGTCGGCCTAGGTGCAGGGCTAGCAGGTAGCCCTTTTCCAGTTCCAACGTCATATCGGCAAGTTTTTGCTGCGTCATTTGAAAGCCAGCAATGGGTTTTCCAAATTGTTCCCGGCTTAAGGCGTAATCAATGGCCGTGTGTAAACAATCACGAGCGGCCCCAAGAACGCCAAAAACAATGCCAAAGCGCGCCTCAGATAAACAAGACAGCGGGCCCTTGAGTCCTTTGACGTCGGGAAGCATGGCATCGGCGGGGAGTCGAACATCAGTTAAGACCAACTCCGCAGTGTCTGATGCTCGCAATGAGAGTTTGTGATGAACAAGGTTGGCGCTAAAGCCCGGCGTGGATGTGGGCACAACGAATCCGCGAATTCCATCGTCTGTGTTGGCCCAGATGACGGCAACATCGGCAACGGTGCCATTGGTGATCCACATCTTGGAACCATTGATCACCCAGTCAGCGCCATCCTTCTTGGCAAAGGTGCGCATGCCGGCCGGATCCGAGCCGAAGTCAGCTTCGGTCAGACCAAAGCAACCAATAGCTGCTCCACTAGCCATGGCCGGGAGCCACTGTTGTTTGTGCTCTTCACTGCCAAACTTCCAAATTCCAAACATGGCCAGTGAGCCTTGAACACTGACAAGGGAGCGCAATCCAGAATCAACGGCTTCCAATTCCAGACAAGCCAAGCCGTAGGCCACGGCACTCGTACCGGCACAGCCGTAGCCGTTCAGGTGCATACCAAGTAATCCCAGTTCGCCCAAACCAAGAGCTACCTCACGAACTGGAAGTTCGCCGGTTTCAAACCACGTCGAAATATGTGGCGCGACGGCCTTTTCAAGGTAGCTGCGCACAGTGCCACGGATCGCAAGTTCCTCCTCAGAAAGCAAGGAGTCAGCAGCGATCAAGTCAAGGGGCGCAATCGGTGCCATGGCTTCTCCGAAAGATAGTAGGACTAAAGCATTCCAGTAGTTGCGGACTAATGTCCGGTGAATCGACCAGCAAGTCGGGCCCGTAGTGTGCTTTTGCCGGTTCGCTCTTCTATGGGATCTGAGGTGGACATGGCAAATAAGCCGGCATTTACTCCCACCCATCGCAGTGGCTCACTTTCCCACTTGGGTGAGTGATGGTTGACCCAGGCAAGCCTGGTGCGCTCACTGTCCTGACCCAAGACCAAGTCGGCTAACGTGCGACCACCGAGGTTAGATGCACCCACACCATCGCCGACGTAGCCACCTGTTGTTCCCAGGCCGGTGCGCGGATCAAAATTTACTGAGGCAAACCAATCTCTAGGAACGCCCAGTGGGCCGCCCCACTGATGCGTGATTGCGGTGCCATCAAGCGATGGGAAAAGGTCAATCAATGTGCTTTTCAGTTCGGCAAAGACTCTCGGGTCGCGATCAAATTCGGGTTTGATCGCAGAGCCAAAGTGATATGGAGCCCCGCGCCCACCAAAGACAAGTCGGTTGTCAGCTGTGCGTTGGCCGTAGATGATCAGTCGCCGAAAGTCACTGAAGGTTTCGCGTTGGTGTAGGCCGATCGAGCTCCACAGTTCATCGGATAGTGGTTCAGTGGCGATCACCAGCGAGTAAACCGGAGCCAGGTTGCGCTTATAGCTACTAAGGCTTGGGGTGAAGCCTTCGGTGGCGCGAAGGACAATCGGTGCTCGCAGGGCAAAGTGTGAACAGATCACCTGACCTGGCTGGATATCTCTTGCGGGGGAGTGTTCGTAAATCGTTGCACCCAGTTTTTCCACCGCAAGTGCTAAACCACGCACAAGTTTTGCCGGGTTAATGGCAGCGCAGTTGGGTGTAAAGGTGGCCCCTCGCACCTGAGTTGCGTGAAGTTGACTCTTGGTTTCTTCTGCGTCTAAGTATTGCAACTGTGCATCATCAAGACCGAATTCTTTAGCCTGAGCGATTTCGTCAGCGGCCCGCTGTGCTTGCACATCAGATCGAACCAAAGTGATCGTTCCGCCCTTGGCAAAGTTCGCGTCAATATTTTCCGCCTGAAGAACTCGGCCCACCTCATCAACCGCATCAGCCAGGTGCGCATGGAGGGCTAATGCATCCTCTCGAGAGGATCGGGTGGCAATGTTGTGAAGGGATGCGGGGAAAAGCGCTGAGCACCATCCGCCATTTCGACCCGATGCACCAAAACCAGCAATCTGAGCGTCAACGATGACCACTTTTAGCTCAGGATTTTCTTTGAGCAGGTAGTACGCACTCCACAAACCGCTGTAGCCAGCGCCAACGATGGCCACATCAGCGCTGAGGTCACCGATGAGTGCCGGACGATCTGCATTGATCAACGCATCGGGCAGGCTGTCCCACCAATACGAAAGCTCTCGAGGATTTGTTGGCATCCCGACCTACCGCTTCCACCTTTGAACATAGTCAGGAACATCTATGTCAAAAGCCAAGTCATCAGATGCGATGGGTTCACCGAAGTTTTCGGTCAGCGGAACAACTCCAGCCCACACCTCGCGGGCAAGATCTGCAGCTGAATCTTCGGGCGGGCCCGAACTGATTTTGACAGAGCATTCATCCAGTGGCAGGGCTAGAACCATGGTGGCCTTGTCCTCTTGAGCATTGGGCAGACGTGCATCGCCCCATCTACCTGGCAGTAAGTGGTCGCTAATGGCCTTAAGCGCAGTGAGTTTTTCGGAGCCTCTTACTACCCGACAAGAGCCCAGCACCATCACACTTCGATAGTGCATAGACGATTCGAACAGCGAACGAGCCAGCACAAGTCCATCTAGCAAAGTCACTGTTAAGCAGGTCGGAGCCCCGCTCGCCAACAGGGTGAAAAGTCGTGACTTGGTTGAGCCGTGAAGGTAAACCACATCATTAGCTCGTGCAAAGCCCACCGGAACGATAAATGGCTGACCTTGATCAATCACGCAGATGTGCGCCACTAAGGCTGCATCCAAAATTGCATGCAGGTCACCTTCATTGACTGAGGCAAGTTCAGGCAACCTTCGTCCCGTGGTTCGAGCCGTGCCACCGAGCGAACTCACAGGATGCTCCATGCCTCCGTGAGGACGCTGCGAAGAATAGATTCCATCTCGTCAAATTCCTTTTGGCCAGCCACCAATGGGGGAGCAAGCTGAACCACGGGGTCCCCGCGGTCATCGGCTCGGCAGTAGAGGCCAGCATCAAAGAGGGCCTTTGAAAGGAATCCACGAAGCAAACGCTCGGATTCCTCATCGTCAAAGGTTTCCTTCGTTGCTTTGTCCTTGACCAATTCAATGCCGTAGAAGTAACCCTCACCGCGGATATCGCCCACGATGGGCAGGTCGAGAAGTTTTTCTAACGTTGAACGGAAAGAGCCTTCGTTTTCGCGCACTCGGCCGTTGAGGTCTTCGCGCTCGAAGATGTCCATGTTGGCCATCGCTGCTGCCATCGCCACTGGATGGCCAGCCCAGGTGAATCCATGGGAGAACGAGACATTTCCTTTAGAAAAGGGTTCGAAGATCCGGTCGCTGACCACCATCGCACCAGCTGGGGCATAGCCCGAAGTCAAGGCCTTGGCAAAGGTGATGATGTCGGGAACCACACCGAAGCGATTCATCGCGAAGTAGTCGCCAATTCGACCGAAGGCGCAGATGGTTTCATCAGCAACCATCAGGACGTTATAGCGGTCACAGATTTCGCGCACGCGCTCTAGGTACCCAGGTGGGGGAGGAAAGCAACCACCGGCATTTTGTACCGGCTCAATAAATACTGCTGCGACCGTGTCGGGACCCTCGAACTCAATCATTTCGGCAATGCGATCCGCGGCCCACAGGCCGAAGTCTTTGATGTTGTCGGCATGCTCGGGTGCGCGATAAAAGTTTGTATTAGGAACTTTGAGTGCGCCAGGTACTAGCGGTTCAAAAGGTTCCTTCATGCCGGGCACGCCGGTAATGGAGAGCGCGCCATGAGGTGTGCCGTGATACGCAATGTTGCGGCTGATCACCTTGTGCTTGTTCGGCTTTCCGGTGAGCTTGAAGTACTGCTTGGCGACCTTCCATGCACTCTCAACGGCTTCACCACCACCGGTGGTAAAGAAGACTCGATTCAAGTCGCCCGGTGCGCGCTGCGCAATCCGCTCGGCCACTTGAATCGCCATCGGGTGGGCGTAACTCCAAATGGGGAAGAATTCCAATTCTTTAGCCTGCTTAGCCATGGCGTCGGCGATTTCATCACGACCGTGGCCGGCGTTGACCACGAACAGCCCAGCCAGACCATCCAGATACTTGCGCCCCTGGTCATCCCAAATGTAGGCACCTTCACCCTTAACAATGACGGGAACGTGGCCACCATCGTTGAAGGTTGAGTGCCGAGTGAAATGCATCCATAGGTGCTTGCGCGCCTTTTCTGCGAGTGCATCCGCACCAAATTCATACACGTTCTGAGACATGGTCATCGAGTACCCCAAGTGTAGATTTGTTTACGAAGTTTCAGATAAACGAAACTTTCGGTGGTCCTCACGCCAGGGATGGCGCGAATCTTTTGATTGAGCAGTTCCAGCAGCCGGTCGTCATCTTCACAGACAACTTCGACGAGTAGATCAAACGAACCAGCGGTAATTACTACGTAGGAAACTTCAGGCAACTCCGCCAATGCATCAGCGACTGTTTCCATATCGCCGTCGGTGCCGATGCCGATCATGGCTGCTCGTGGAAACCCCACTTGCATTGGATCGGTCACCGCCACAATTTGCATCGCACCGGTGGAAACCAATTTGGCTACCCGCTGACGTACTGCTGCTTCAGACAAACCAACGACCTTGCCGATCGTCGCGTACGGTCGCCGGCCGTCTTCTTGCAACTGTTCAATGATCGCCTTGCTCACATCGTCCAAAACGACTGTTTCGGTGCGGTCCCGGATGGGTGAGACGGAGGCGGCCATGTGCCTATTCTGCTCTCCATTGGGGAAGCGAGCAAGTGAATCCGTAGTCTTAAGTCCCTAATAGTACGAATTTCGTAGTCTTTGGTCCTAAAACCCTGCGTTAACCGTTGGCCTGACCTAGGGTTGTGCCTAGAAGTAGGCCTAGATCTGGTCTAGATCTAGCCTGCGAACAGGGCAGATCACAGTCGTAGCGCAAGGGAGCACGCCATGAGTCGAGTAGTCCGCAATGTGATCAATGGAGAAGTTGTTGATGCGGCCGATGGTCGAACGACTGACTTGATTGATCCCACTACCGGTGAGGTGTTCGGGACCGCAGCTCTGAGCGGTAGCGCCGATGTCGATCGCGCGTATGCGGCAGCGTCCAAGGCGTTCGAGACCTGGCGCGACACCACTCCCGCTGAGCGTCACGTGGCCATGCTCAAGATCGCGGACTTGATTGAAGCGCGCGCGGACGAGTTCGTCCAAGCCGAAGTCCAAAACACCGGCAAGCCGATCGGCCTGACTGAGTCGGAGGAAATTCCTCCGATGCTCGATCAGATTCGCTTCTTCGCTGGTGCTGCTCGCATTCTCGAAGGTCGAGCCGCTGGTGAATACATGAGTGGGCATACCTCGTTTATACGTCGCGAACCCATTGGTGTGATTGGACAAGTCACGCCGTGGAACTACCCCATGATGATGGCCGTGTGGAAGTGGGCGCCAGCCATTGCGGCGGGCAACACCATCGTGATGAAGCCATCGGACACCACACCGGTGACAACCTCGCTCATGGCCGAAATCATCAATGAAGTTCTGCCCCCTGGCGTATTCAATGTGGTGTGTGGCGACCGCGAAACAGGCAAATTGGTAGTGGAGCACCCCCGTGCTGACATGGTGGCCATTACCGGTTCCACTCGCGCCGGAGCCCAGGTAGCAGCCTCGGCAGCCCCAGACATTAAGCGGGTCCACCTCGAACTCGGTGGCAATGCGCCCGTCATTGTTTTTGATGATGCAGATGCCGAAGCTGCGGCCGAAGCGATCGCTGTTGCTGGCTTCTTTAATGCCGGACAAGACTGCACAGCAGCAACTCGCGTCATCGCCACTCCTGGTATTTACCCCGCACTCGTTGAAGCATTAACCGAGCAGGCTAAGAACACGGTGACGGGTCCGCCGTCAAATGAGGATGCGTTGTACGGCCCATTGAATAACGCCAACCAGTTGGCGCACGTGTCGAGTTTCTTCAACAACGTGCCGGCTCACGCTGTGGTTAATACCGGTGGCGCTCGAGTAGGGGAGTCGGGCTACTTCTTTGCGCCCACGATTGTTTCCGATCTTAAGCAAGACGACGATTTGGTGAAGCGGGAAATCTTTGGTCCAGTGATTACTGTGCAGCAAGCCGCCGATGAAGCTGAGGCACTGAAATTTGCCAATGACACCGAGTACGGTTTGTCATCGTCGGTATGGACGGCCGATTTTGGGCGGGCCATGCGGATGTCACGCAGCCTGGACTTCGGTTGCGTGTGGATCAACACCCACATCCCGTTCCTTTCTGAAATGCCGCACGGTGGTTTCAAGCACTCGGGCTATGGCAAGGACCTATCCATGTATGGGTTTGAGGACTACACGCGCATTAAGCACGTCATGGCCAACATCGAGCCCTAAAGGAATTGTTTCCGTGCCTTCCAGCAATGCAACTGCGGGTCATCCGTCGCTGCAGGGCGTAAAAAATCTTTCGTTTTGGCTCGATAATGCGAGTAGGCCGCAGCCGTTGCCTGCACTGGACAGTGATCTAGAAACCGATCTCTTGGTCATCGGCGGTGGCTTCACCGGATTGTGGACTGCGCTGTTGGCTAAGCAAGCCGATCTCCAGTGCGACGTTGTTGTGTTAGAAGGAGGAACTGTGGGCTGGGCAGCCTCTGGCCGCAACGGTGGTTTTGTTTCGGCCAGCTTGACCCATGGTTTTCGCAACGGACTCGAGCGCTTCCCAGCCGAACTCGACGCTCTCACGCGCTTAGGCCAGGAAAACCTCGAAGCTATTGAACGAACCATTGCTGAATTTGGCATTGACTGCGATTGGCGACGTTCAGGCGAACTCGATGTGGCGGTGGAGCCGTGGCAGGTGGACGGCCTGAAAGAAACCGCCGAGTTGATGAGCGAGGCAGGAATGCATGTTGAGTTCCTCGATCAAGAGCAGGTGCGAGCGCACGTTAATTCTCCGACGTATTTGGCAGGACTGCTTGAGCCAGACGCGGTGGCCATCGTGGATCCGGCCCGCTTGGTGTGGGGATTGCGTGATGCTTGCCTCTCGCTTGGGGTGCGCATCTTTGAACAATCACCCGCGACCGCATTGAAGGCCACCCCGACGGGCATGCTGGCCACGACATCAGCGGGAGCTGTCAGCGCCTCGCGGGTGGCGTTGGCGTCAAATATCTTCCCCCCTTTGCTGCAACGCATCTCTCACTACGTGGTCCCGGTCTATGACTACGTGCTCATGACCGAGCCCCTCACGGATGAGCAACTCGCCAGCATCGGTTGGGACCATCGAGAAGGCATTGGCGATGCGGGCAATCAGTTCCACTACTACCGGTTGAGTGCCGATAATCGAATCCTCTGGGGTGGTTATGACGCCGTGTATTACTTCGGCGGGAAGGTGAATGCCCGCTACGACGAGCGAGCCGAAACCTTTGATGCCCTAGCGCACCATTTTTTCGACACCTTTCCTCAATTGGAAGGTGTGAAATTCACTCATGCTTGGGGTGGAGCCATTGATACCTGCAGTCGCTTTACGGCCTTTTGGGGAACAGCGTTTAAGGGGAAGGTCGCCTACGTTGCGGGTTACACCGGTCTGGGTGTGGGGGCAACACGCTTTGGCGCACAGGTGATGCTGGATCTGCTCGATGGAATAGACAACGAACGCACCAGGTTAAAGATGGTGCAGACCAAACCCGTTCCGTTCCCACCAGAACCCGTGCGATTTGCCGGGATTGAACTCACGCGGCGTTCGATCGCCTTAGCTGATCGCCGCGAAGGCAAGCGCAATCTATGGTTGCGTACGCTAGACAAAGCAGGATTAGGGTTCGACTCATGACAGGAGACACGTCGTGTCCACCGCAATAACCCACTGGATCAATGGCCAGTCCTACTCCGGTCAAAGCCAGCGCACCGCCAACGTTTTTGATCCTGCCACCGGCAAAGTCAGTGGTGTCGTCGACCTTGCATCCACGTCCGTAGTCAATGAAGCAGTCGAAGCCGCTCAAGCCGCCTTCTTGTCATGGAGTCAAACCTCACTTGCCCGGCGGGCACAGGTGCTGTTTGCCTTCCGGGAAATCTTGAATGCTCGCAAGGATGAAGTCGCGGCAGCCATCACATCAGAGCACGGCAAAGTCCTCAGTGACGCGTTAGGTGAAGTCACCCGTGGCCTAGAAGTCGTTGAATTTGCTTGCGGCATTCCACACTTGCTCAAAGGTGGCTTCTCTGAGAACGTCTCCACGAACGTGGATTCCTACTCCATCCGCCAGCCCTTGGGCGTGACAGCGATCATTTCTCCGTTCAACTTCCCAGCCATGGTTCCCATGTGGTTCTTCCCACTAGCCATTGCTGCCGGTAACGCGGTAATTCTCAAGCCCAGTGAAAAGGACCCGTCAGCTTCACTGCTGTTGGCACAAATGTGGAAAGAAGCTGGCCTTCCTGATGGCGTCTTTAACGTGGTGCACGGCGACAAGGAGTCCGTCGATGCATTGCTCACCCACGCGGATGTGAAATCCATTTCCTTTGTTGGTTCCACCCCGATTGCACGTTACGTTTACGAAACCGGAACCGCACATGGCAAGCGGGTTCAGGCTCTCGGTGGAGCGAAGAACCACATGGTGGTTTTGCCTGATGCCAACCTCGATCTAGCCGCCGATGCCGCGGTAAATGCTGGCTTTGGTTCGGCTGGAGAGCGGTGCATGGCAATTTCTGCACTGGTGGCCGTGGAACCGGTGGCTGATGCGCTCATTGCCAAGATCGTTGATCGGATGAATTCCCTGGTGACAGGCGATGGTCGTCGTTCATGCGACATGGGACCGCTGGTGACCGGCGAACATCGCGACAAAGTCGCTAGTTACGTTCAGGCCGGTGTCGATGCCGGCGCCACGGTTGTCGTTGATGGTCGTGAACCCACCGTCGATGGTGAACCCGGTGGCTTCTGGCTCGGGCCCACGCTGTTTGATCACGTGAGCCCCGACATGACGATCTACACGGATGAAATCTTTGGCCCAGTTTTGGCCGTCTTGCGCGTTCCCACGTATGAGGCCGCCTTGGAGCTCGTCAATTCCAATCCGTATGGCAATGGCACCGCGATCTTCACCAATGATGGGGGAGCAGCCCGCCGTTACCAACACGATGTCGAAGTGGGCATGGTCGGCATCAACGTGCCCGTGCCAGTTCCGATGGCGTACTACTCCTTTGGTGGCTGGAAAGCCTCACTCTTTGGTGACTCGCATGCCCACGGCATGGATGGAGTGCACTTCTTTACGCGCGGCAAGGTCATTACGTCACGATGGTTGGACCCAAGCCATGGTGGGATCAACTTAGGCTTCCCGCAAAACGACTAACTCACGTTGAGCAAATGAATAGGTTGGCACCATGACTCGATACGGCGGACAGTACGGACCTGACATCACTTTCCTGGGTGTGGACAAGTGCGACCTTGACGAGCCTGCGAGTTATGCCCTAGCTGACGTGGTGATCGTGGGTGCGCCCTTTGACGGCGGAACGTCCTATCGCTCCGGTGCTCGCATGGGGCCACAAGCTATTCGTATGACCGACTACTTGCCGCATGAGAGGCGAGGAGGAACGTTTTATTTGCCGGGAGCATTTTGGGAGGCGTCGATATACACGTCCATCTGCTGGCCCACGAAGAGCGCACGTCC
>CAIXNN010000064.1 GCA_903920865.1 uncultured Actinomycetes bacterium | reverse complement strand
GCCAGCACGACTCCGTAAGTTCATCAACGTTAAAGGCCCGTCCCTCTCGTGGGGGCGGGCCTTTAACGTTGAATCTGGAATTCCTACAGCGAACCGATTCCTTGTTCGCGCAAGCCGCGGCGATATTGCTCAAGGGCTAAGAGCTCGCCAAAGAGTTGCTGATACTCGGCTTCTTGTTCTACCGGATTAACGCGTTGCAACTTGGACTTGACCTGCTCGACTTGTCGAGTGGTGTCTAATTCTTGAACCCGCGCCAGCATCGATGCGGCGTAGCGTTCTTCAGCACCTTCCACGTCAATCCGAATATCTTCTACCGCAAGTGCGGTGACATGGGAGCGCACGCGATCATCAGGGGCCTTGTCCAAAACTGCGGTTATCCACGCCTCGCCACTCACGCCAGCACCTAGTCCGCCAGCATCTTCAATAGCATCGCGAATCTCAGCGAAGGCTGGCACAGTAAAACTCTGGCCATCAAGTGAATCAAACAGTGGCCCGACCACCACTGGCCATTGCAAAGCAAGCTTGAGTACTTCGCGTTCAACCTGTGCGGCGGGATCGCGATAGTTCGCCGGTGGAAGCGTGGCACCGGCATCGCCAGGGATTACTTCAGGAACGGCAGTAGTTTCGGCAGGGCGCGAGCGCTTACTAGCCAGTGAGACTTCTTGCTGTACCGATGGCAATTCACTACCCAACCATCCGGCGAGCAAGCGGGTGTACTCGGGACGCAGCGAGATGTCGCGAATCTTGGCCACAGCTGGAGCGGCCGCGCGGAGCGCAAGTATTCGTCCCTCTGCGGTGTTGAGGTCATAACCGGCCAAGATCGATCGAATGGCAAATTGAAAGAGCGGTTCGCGGCGGGCAACAAGTTCGCGAACAGCTTCATCACCGGATTTTTGTCGAAGCTCGCACGGATCCAAACCAGATCGCTCCACAGCAACAAAGGTTTGCGTAACAAATTTCTGGTCATCATCAAAGGCCTTGAGCGCAGCCTTTTGTCCGGCCGCATCACCATCAAAGAGAAAGATCACTTCGCCTTTGAGTTCATTTTGATCCATCAAGAGCCGGCGCAAAACTTTGATGTGCTCGGATCCAAAGGCCGTACCGCAAGTGGCAACGGCAGTGGTCACGCCGGCGAGGTGACAGGCCATCACATCGGTGTATCCCTCAACAACCACGGCTTGGCGCGAGCGGGCAATGTCGCGCTTTGCCGAATCCAAGCCATAGAGCACCTGCGACTTCTTATAGATCGGGGTCTCCGGGGTGTTCAGATACTTCGGACCTTGGTCATCGTCATAGAGCTTGCGGGCACCAAAGCCAACAGTTTCGCCAGCAAGGTCGCGAATGGGCCACATCAAACGCCCGCGGAATCGGTCGTAGAGCCCGCGCTGGCCTTCCACAGCCAATCCAGCAGTCAAGATTTCACGGTCCTGGAAACCCTTGCCCCGCAGATGGGAGAGCAGACCGTCCCATCCTTGCGGCGAGTAGCCAACCCCAAAACTTTTCGTGGCCTCTTGATCAAAGCCACGCTCTTTGAGAAATTCCCGACCAATTTTGGCCTGATCGGTCAAAAGTTGAGCTTGGTAGAACGCTTCCGCTGCCGTATGCGCTTCGACTAAGCGCGTGCGCTCGCCCTTTTGTCGATTGGGCGCGGTTCCGGATTCTTCGTAGCGCAGTTGCATGCCGCAGCGATGCGCCAGCTTTTCTACCGCCTCAGAAAAGGTCAGGTGGTCCATCTTGATGATGAAGGAGATGACATCGCCACCCTCACCACAACCGAAACAGTGCCAATAGCCACGGGCTGCGTTGACATTGAACGATGGGGTCTTCTCATCATGAAAGGGACACAAGCCCTTCAGGCTGGCTCCCCCGGCACGCTTGAGGGTGACGTATTCGCCCACGACTTCATCAACCTTGGAGCGCTCGCGCACCAAGGCAACGTCCTCATCCCGAATTCGTCCAGCCATGTGCGCGATCTTAGGCGCGAGCCGAACCCAGCAGGGCGGTATGCATCAATTGGGCCCGGGTATCGGTCAAGGTGGCCACCTGATCAACCACAATCCGAAGGCGCTGATGGTCCGATTCGGCCTCATTGAACCAGCCCGCAAACAGTGGATCCAAGGTTCCTGGCGCCCCGGCGATCACCGCATCGATGAGTTCAGCGATCAGTTCCCGCTCGCGGGCGTAGCGAACCTCGGTGCCCGGACGTTCCATTACGTATCGGGCAGCAGCTGCCTTGAGCACAGCACATTCCAAACGCACTTCGCGCGGCACCACCAACTGCGCGTTGTAGCGCGTCAGGGCCCCGTGGCCAAAAGCATCACGGGTGGCACTTTGTGAGGCATTACAAAAACGACCGATGAGTTGACTCGTGAGCGTTTTAGCCGCACTCAGCGAGCGCGCCGAGCCATCAAAATCTGCCGGCCACCAGGGTAAGGCGATGAGGCGCTCTAAAGCTTGTTCAAGTTCGGCAAGATCGGTGACATCTGCGGCGTAACGCTGCTGACACAAGGTGAGCAATTGGGTGCGATCTATCCGATCGCGCAACATCGCCAAGGTCAAACTGCCATCGTGCAGAGCATCTTCTAAATCGTGCACGGAATAAGCCACATCATCGGCCCAGTCCATGACTTGAGCTTCGAAACTGCGCTGTTCTCCATCAGCGCCAGCTGGTCTGCCCGAGCGAATCCAATCAAAGGTTTGCCGGTCGTCGTCATAAACACCAAACTTGCGCCGCTGCGGCGATGCTGACCACGGGTATTTGATGGTGGCATCGAGCATGCCCCGCGTCAGGTTTAAGCCAACGTTTTCACCATCTGGTGTAAAGGTCTTGATTTCAAGACGGGTCAAGATGCGCAGTGATTGAGCGTTGCCCTCAAAGCCACCGATATCGGCCGCCACTGCGTGAAGTTCAGCTTCACCATTGTGGCCAAAGGGTGGGTGCCCTAGGTCGTGCGCTAAACAGGCCGCATCAACCAGATCGGGATCGGCTCCCAAGGCCGCACCCAGTTCGCGACCGATTTGCGCGCACTCCAACGAGTGGGTCAACCGGGTTCGGGGAAAATCATCTTCAAACATCACATGGACTTGGGTCTTGGCAGCAAGGCGACGAAGAGCAGAAGAATGCAACACCCGTGCGCGATCCCTTTGAAAGGCGCTGCGACCAGCAACTACCGATGCATCGCCTTGACTTCGGCGCTGTACATCGGATTCGGTGTACCCGGTAGGAATTCCTGACTCGTTCATTGCAGTACAGACTAGGCGCAGCCGGTGACAAGAGGTTGAGTGGAGCGGGCTTGGGTGGCTGCGTAATACAAACGAGCTGCGGTCTCCCGAAGGACATAGCGCGCGATGGCCAACGCCCCTTGAGTTGGAGAGTTTTCATCCGGTGAGGTCACCGGGTGCATGCCTAAGTCTTTGGCCATTGCATCACTGCGAAGCAGGTGCCAAGGATCGCTCACCAGGGTTGAGGTGCACCAACTCTTGGCATCCATTTGCTTAGCCGCTGCGACCAAACTGGTGTAGGTATCGCGCCCAGTGCCCACGGCCACGATGGATTTGGCTGGAACGCCAGCCTCTATCAGGTACTTGCGCCCAGCAGCGGCCTCAGTGAAGCGATCCCCCTTCTTCTTGCCACCAACGGTCATGATGCGCTTGGAAACATCGGATTGATACAAGGCTTTGGCGTGATCCAAGCGAGCTTGCAAGACCGGTTGGGGTCGACCATCGAATTGAGCAGCACCCAAAACAATGATCACATCAGATGGCCGGCGGTTATCAATGTGGCCGGTGGCAAAAATCATGCCGGCCGTAAACAGTGGGATAGCAATGGCGATGCACACAACCAGACCAAAGAATCGCCGAACCCAGCGCCACTTACTCGGCTTAGGTTCTGGTGCTTCCTTTTTCGCCATCGGCTCTATCCTCCCGAATGCAGCACGTCAGCGCCGACCGGCACGCGGTCATCATCGCGATCATCGAGCCAATTCTCTGGCAACGCGATCCGCTTGGCTGAACGAGTGCGCCCCCGTGGCGACCCCAAGATGGATGAATTAAACGGTTGCTCCAATTCCATCGTGGTGATCAACGCAAGCATTTGCTCGCGACTTTGAATTTGAGCCATTTCGAAGCGGGTCGTCCCGGGCACGCTGAAGCCCTTGAGGTACCAGGCCATGTGCTTGCGCATCTCACGCGTGCCGCCGTACACCCCGAAAATCTCGATCAGCCGGTCTAAGTGATCGACCATGACTTGGGTGACAAAGCCCAACTGAGGGGCTGGGGCCGGCTTTCCGCCCGAGAAGGCCGCAGCCAAGTCAGCAAAGAGCCACGGCCGACCTAAACACCCGCGACCAACGACCACTCCATCGCAGCCGGTGCGTTCCATCATCGCCACAGCATCGCTGGCTTCCCAAATATCGCCATTTCCAAGCACTGGAATGGTCAAGGCATTCTTGAGTTTTTCAATGGCTTGTAGATCAGCATGGCCGCTGTAGTACTGCAACGTTGTGCGCGCATGAAGTGCAACCCAAGCCACGCCGGCATCTTGCGCTATCTGACCGGCTTCTAAATACGTCAAGTGATCATCATCAAGACCTGTGCGCATCTTCACCGTCACCGGAAGATTGCCAGCATTGTCTACGACAGCTTGCACAACGCGAGCGAATAACTTTCGTTTATACGGCAACGCCGAGCCGCCACCCTTACGCGTGACCTTGGGAACCGGGCAACCAAAATTTAGATCAATGTGATCCGCGAGATTTCCCTCCACCACCATTTGTGTCGCGCGCGCCATGGTGTTCGGGTCAACCCCATAGAGCTGAAGAGAGCGCAAGGTTTCGTCGGGAGAAAAGGCGACCATGCGCATGGTGCGCTCATCGCGTTCAACCAAGGCTCGAGCGGTGACCATTTCGGAGACGAACAGGCCCGGCGGGGTGGCTCCTTGGTCCTGGGACTGGCCCAAATCGGCTTGGACGGCCGCTGGTTCGGCTACTGGTGCACCGCCTACTGGTGCACCGGCTACTGGCACATCGGCTAGGGCAGCCACGGCAAAGGTTCGGCACAGGCTCCGGTACGCCAGATTGGTAATCCCAGCCATGGGGGCTAGCACCACAGGCACGGCAAGGGCTCTGGAGCCTAGGTGTAAAGCCACCGAACCTCCCTGACTAAGTCACTTGTGGACAGCGTACGGTCAGGTCGCGCCAACCAATCCCACCCGCTAGGGTATGGTGTGTTGAACAACTTTTGGAGCGATTTGTGACTGCACCCACCCTTGAAGGTACCCCCGGTAAGCCCGTTGCCTCATCCCTTCGCTGGATCGCCTTAGGTGCGGTCTCGCTAGGAGTCGCCGCAACGATCTTGAACCAGACGATTTCTAACGTAGCCATCCCTGCGATTAGCAAAGAGATCGGACTGACCACCGAGAATGCGACCTGGGTCAACGCCGCTTACGCGCTGACGTTCGCTTCACTGTTGCTCTTGATGGGTCGCTTGGCCGACCTCGTGGGTCGACGCAAAATTTTCATTACCGGACTGTTGATCTTTTCGGCCTCAAGCATTGTTGTAGCCCTCACCCAAACAGTGGGACAACTTGTCGCAGCACGCATTGCGCAAGGCCTCGGTGCCGCCATGATCTTGCCCGCATCGCTGTCTCTGGTTAATGCAGTCTTCAAGGGACGCGATCGTGCGATTGCTTTCGCCGTGTGGGGATCAACCATTGGCATCGTCTCCGCCATTGGACCACTGCTGGGTGGATGGATCATCGGTGTGAGTTCGTGGCAGTGGGCGTTCTTAATAAATGCACCCATTGGCATCCTGACCTTGATTTTGGCGTTGAAGTTCATCCCGGACAGTAAGGACGCCGACGCCCGCGATGGGCTTGATGTTTTGGGCGCCATCTTGGCCACCAGCGCACTGGCCTTGATTACCTTTGGCATCATCGAAGGCCAGGCCTACGGCTGGGTCAAGACCTTGAATCAGCTCTCTGTTGGGGGCCTGACCTGGACCTACTCAGCCATCTCGCCCACGGCCGCGGCTCTGTTCCTCGGCATCACGTTGATCATCTCGTTCTTGCTCTGGGAGAAGTACCGCGCTGCGGTAGACAAGCCCGTGCTGTTTGACCTCTCGCTGTATTCGGTGCGTTCGTTCCGTTACGGAACCTTGGTCGGCCTGCTGGTCAGCCTTGGTGAATTTGGCGTGCTCTTCGCGCTCAGCTTGTTCTTGCAATCGGTTTACGGCTATACCGCACTACAAGCTGGTGCAGTGTTGGCCACGTTGGCCTTTGGCGCCTTCGCTGGTACTGCTGCAGCAGTTCGAGCCAGCCGAGCCCTTGGACCGGCCGTTGCGCTTCGCATTGGAATGGTCTTAGAAGTCGTTGGCATCTTGTGGCTGGGCTGGGAGCTCACTCCTAACGGAAGCGGATGGTCCCTGGTTGCACCGCTTGTTGTTTACGGTGCTGGTGTTGGTTTTGCAACGTCTCAACTCGCAGGAATTTCTCTGTCACAAGTTCCCCCTGCTAAGAGTGGTCAAGCTTCGGGTGCGCAATCCACATCGCGCGCGCTGGGTGCAGCTATTGGTACTGCAGTCCTGGGTGCCACCTTGCTGGCAGGTTTTGGTAGCACCACCGCAGCGCTGACGGATCGTGGTGTCACTCCGGCCGTGGCACAACAGGTAACCGCAGGTCTGCGCGCTTCCGCGGGTATCTCGTTCACCACCTTGAACAAAAAGCCCAATGGCGAAGTGCTTGTGGCTGGTGCTGCGCAGGGCTACTCCACAGCCGTTCGCGGTGCAGCGTTTGTGGCCGCCGGGTTCATCACCATCGGGCTGGGCGCGTCCTTCTTGTTGCCCAATGTCTCGCTCAATGGTCGCAAGCCCGAAGAAGCGGCCAAGATCGAGGAGTCCGTGGATCAAGAGCCAAGCGTTGAGCCCACTCCTGAGCCGTCGTTGGAAGTCAGCGACCCAGACGATGATTTGATCAAGGTCTAGCTAACCGCGGAACTGCTCGCCTAACCAGCGATTCAAATTATCGATCCCCACGCGCTCTTGACTCATTGAGTCACGCTCGCGAACGGTAACGGCGTTATCTTCCAACGTGTCAAAGTCGACCGTGATGCAAAACGGTGTGCCGATTTCGTCTTGGCGGCGGTAGCGACGACCGATTGCCCCTGAATCGTCAAAGTCAATCGAGAAGTTCTTGCGCAATTCAGCGGCCAGGTCGCGCGCCTTCGGTGACAGGTCAGCGTTGCGCGACAACGGCAAGACCGCAGCCTTGATCGGTGCGATGCGCTTGTCGAATCGCATCACTACGCGCTTATCTACCCCACCCTTGGAGTTGGGTGCTTCGTCCTCGTCATAGGCATCAAGCATGAAGGCGAACATCGCGCGGGTAAGCCCGGCTGCCGGCTCAATGACGTAAGGGAAGTAGCGCTCGTTCTTGTCCTGATCGAAGTAGGACAGATCCGTTCCACTGTGCTCACTGTGGGTCTTGAGGTCAAAGTCGGTGCGGTTGGCAATTCCTTCAAGTTCGGCCCATTCGGAGCCACCGAATTGGAAGCGGTACTCAATATCGACCGTACGCTTGGAGTAGTGCGAGAGCTTTTCTTGGGGGTGTTCGAAGTAACGCAGGTTCTCCGGGTTGATACCCAGGTCCACATACCAATCCCAGCGTGCCTTCAGCCAGTACTCGTGCCATTGTTCGTCCGTTCCTGGCTCAACGAAGAATTCCATTTCCATTTGTTCGAATTCGCGGGTGCGGAAGATGAAGTTACCCGGGGTGATTTCGTTGCGGAACGACTTTCCAATTTGGCCAATGCCAAAAGGTGGCTTCTTGCGCGCGCTGCCTTGAACGTTAGCGAAGTTAACGAAGATTCCCTGAGCGGTTTCCGGACGCAGGTAGTGCATGCCCGATTCATCTTCGACCGGACCCAGGTGCGTGCGCAGCAACCCGTTGAATTCGCGTGGCTCAGTCCACTGTCCCTTAGTGCCACAGTTGGGGCAAGGAATATCAGCTAAACCATTTTCCGGCTTGCGGTTTTTACGTGCTTCAAATTCCTCTTCGAGTTGGTCAGCGCGAAAACGCTTGTGACACGAAAGACATTCGGTCAATGGGTCAACGAATGCGTTGACGTGACCCGAGGCCACCCACACAGCCGGCGACAAAATCACCGAAGAGTCCAGACCAACGATGTCATCACGCCCGCGCACCATGGTCTGCCACCACTGGCGCTTGATGTTTTCCTTTAGCTCAACACCCAAGGGCCCGTAGTCCCAGGCTGAGCGGGTCCCACCGTAGATCTCACTACAGGGATAGACAAATCCGCGGCGCTTGGAAAGGGAAACAATTGCATCAACGCGATCGGTCGCCATGAGTGCTCCATCCGGCTGGCTGTCGGCGGTGCGCAACGGCCAGATGCCGTGCACGTGAGGAATGCAAGGCTAGTGTTAGCCAACCGCAATGATGGCACCCACCTAGGAGTTTGTCGTGAGCTCAGGCTCAAACACCCCGCAGTACAACTCAGGTATCGCACGAGCGATCGCGGCACGCTCGATGCCGGCCTTGATCAGACTCAATGCCCTCCCACGGTGGTTTGTGGTCGTTGGTCTGGGCGCCCTGATGGTCGGTGGACTGATTCTGGAGAACCGCATTGGCGGACTCCTGCTGCTGATTGTCACTGCCTTTGTGGGCTGGCTCCTACTGCTGTCCTGGCCGGTTTTAAACCGCAGTGCGCGCACCGTGCGGGCTCTGGTGGTCCTTGTTCTGGCGGGGCTGTCGCTGTACTACCTGATCAAAGGTTAAATGAAAATCATTTTCATTTAGATGCTAGTCTGGTCAAATGCCTTTGCTCTTTGCGGTCCTGACGGTGGTAGCCACCGGATTGGGTGGACTTGTGGCCCTGAAGGCCAAAGATCGCCTGCACCTGATTTTGGGACTCTCCGGCGGAGTGCTGCTTGGCCTTGTCGCCTTCGATTTGATTCCAGAGGTTTTTAAACTCTCAACAAATTCTTTCGGTGGCATCCCCGTAGTCATGCTGGCCTTTGTCGCAGGCTTTCTTGGACTTCACATTCTTGAACGAAGTGCTGGCGTGCACGAACCACCTGATTCTGATTACGGCACTCACTCTCACACCCATGCCCGAATCGGTTGGTTTGGTGCCGGTGGACTGGCACTGCATTCCTTCTTCGATGGGGTCGCTATCGGTCTAGGGTTTCAAATTTCGCAAGGCATCGGCTTTGCCGTCGCCTTCGCAGTTCTGACCCATGACTTCGCTGACGGCCTGAACACAGTCGGGATCATGTTGCGGCACGGACATGAACGCAAACAAGCTATCCGCATGTTGGCAGCTGACGCGATTGCGCCAGCCCTTGGTGTGGCCAGCACCTTGTTCTTCACCGTTCCGGACACCATCTTGGCCATTTACCTGGGAGTTTTCGCAGGCTTCTTGACGTATCTGGCCGCCGCCGACATCTTGCCTGAGGCCCACAGCCGCCACCCTGCCCGATTGACCCTGCTTTCCACCGTGGCCGGTGTTGGCGTGATGTGGGTTGTCGTGGCTGTCGCGATATGAAATCGACGCGGCAACGCACCGCAATCTGCGAGATCCTCGACAGCACTTCGCAATTCCAAAGTGCCCAGGAAATCTTTGCCAGCCTGCAACAGCGCAAGGAATCGGTCGGCCTAACCACGGTATATCGAGTACTACAAACCTTGGTTGACTCCGATGAGGTCGATGCACTGCGTCGCGACGACGGCGAAATGATGTATCGCCGATGCACACCAGGACAACACCATCACCACTTGATTTGTCGTAGCTGTGGCCGAACTATTGAAGTTGAAGGGGCCGGTGTTGAGCGTTGGGCTCAAGATGTGGCCGCCAAGAATGGCTTCAGTCAGGTAAGCCACGTGGTAGAAATATTTGGTGTGTGCACTTCGTGCAGAAGTTAAGCGTTCGGTTGCGCGCCACCGTAGCGACGATCCCGTGCAACGTACTGCTCAACAGCTTTCCATAAGTGCCTTCGATCGACATCTGGCCATAGTTCCTCAAGGAAAACAAATTCGGCATACGCACTTTGCCAAAGCAAGAAGTTACTGATTCGCTGTTCACCGGAAGTTCGCAAAAATAAGTCAACATCGGGCATATCGGGCTCATCTAAGTACTTGGCGAAGGTGCGCTGATCCACCCGCTTTGGGTCGAGCTTTCCTGCCTTGACATCGGCGGCCAAAGCCGCGGCTGCATCAGCGATTTCGGCTCGACCGCCGTAGTTCACGCACATGGTCAAGGTGAGCACATCATTTTTAGCCGTCATGGCTTCGGCGCTCTCAAGTTCATCAATGACTGACTTCCACAACTTTGGGGCACGCCCAGCCCAACGCACCCGCACGCCCATCGCGTGCATTTCATCTCGGCGTCGACGGATGACATCGCGATTAAATCCCATCAGGAAGCGCACTTCATCGGGTGAACGCTTCCAGTTCTCGGTTGAAAATGCGTAAGCAGAAATATGTGTGACGCCGATTTCAATGGCGCCTTGCACCACATCGAGCAGAGCCGCTTCGCCAGCCTCATGTCCTGCGGTGCGAGCCAGTCCACGGGCTTTGGCCCAACGTCCATTGCCATCCATCACGATGGCCACGTGAGCGGGAACGCGGTCGCGATCAATCACCGGAGCGATCGCACCACTGGGATGGGGCGGTGGCGGTTGCACCTGTGGATTCACGATTGTTCCTGACTTTCGAGCTGGTCATCCGGGCCTGTTTGTGCCACTTCACTGCGATCAACTAACCGTAGTGAACGCAGTCCAGATTCCAAGTGATACTGCGCAAATGCTGCGATCAAACCGGCGGCTTCGCGTCGGGTTCGCTCATCTGAGGCATCAGCAGTGGCCCAGTCACTGGTGAGCAAGGCACCCATCAGCTCCACCGTCTGGGCCGCTGGCGCTGCCGAGCCTGGTGGCCGACATTGGGCGCACACCACACCACCGGCTGCAATGGCAAAGGCGCGATGTGGCCCGACAGCACCGCAACGCGCACAGACATCCAAAGCCACCGCCCACCCAGCAACAGCTAGAGCGCGAAGCAAATACGCATCCAAAATCAAACCGGTGGCGTGCTCTTGGCGGCTGAGCGAACGCAAACCGCCCAGGAGCAACATGTACTGGTCCACATTGGGTTCGCGCTCCAGTTGGGTCAAGCGCTCAGCCATTTCCAACATCGCACTACCGGATGTATAGCGACCATAATCTGCGGACAGCGATCCACCGAAAGCATCGTGCGTGATGACCTGTGTGACGATGTCCAAGTTGCTACGACCGCGGTGAAACTGAATAGCCACATGGGCAAAAGGTTCCACCCGGGCACCAAAGCGAGACTTGGTGCGGCGAACCCCTTTTGCTACTGCGCGAACTTGCCCATGATGATGGGTCAAGAACGTGACGATGCGATCGGCTTCACCCAATTTTTGAGTACGAAGCACGATCGCATCATCATCGTAACTATTCAAAGCGGCGCTGGCTCACGAAATTAACGCTGCGCCCGGTTAACTGCACTGATGACTGCCTTCAGCGATGCGGTCACGATGTTTGCATCGATTCCCACGCCCCAGAAAACCTCACCAGCTACGGAACACTCCAGGTAAGCGGCTGCGCGAGCGTCCCCACCGGCTGAAAGAGCATGTTCGTGGTAATCCAGCACGCGCACATCAAAGCCCTTGGTTGAAAGTGACTGAACAAAGGCAGCGATCGGTCCGTTACCG
>CAIXNN010000063.1 GCA_903920865.1 uncultured Actinomycetes bacterium | reverse complement strand
TAGGTGCAGCGGGTAATCACATTGCTTGGCCAGCAGGCGATACGCCTGCACCATGACAACCGGATCGTTGTGCTTGACCGAAATCTTGATGTCTTGAAAACCATGCTCTTCAAAAAGTGAGCACTCCCACAGGGCGGACTCAACGAGCGCCTCAGGGGTTGCTTTGCCGTACTTTTCCAAAAGGCGCTTATCCAGCGAGCCAGCATTAACGCCGATCCGAATGGGGATTCCTGCATCGCCAGCAGCTTTGGCAATGTCTTTGACCTTGTCATCGAAGGCTTTGATGTTTCCTGGGTTAACGCGAACTCCAGCACAACCGGCATCAATAGCGGCGAAGACGTACTTGGGTTGAAAGTGAATGTCGGCAATGACGGGAATGCCTGACTTCTTGGCAATGGCCGGCAGGGCTTCGACATCATCTTGGCTGGGCACAGCAACGCGCACGATCTGACAGCCCGAGGCGGTCAGCTCGGCAATTTGTTGCAACGTTGAATTCACATCGGCCGTCAAGGTAGTGGCCATGGACTGAACCGAAATGGGTGCATCCCCACCAATGAGCACAGGGTGTGTGGGGTGACTAAGCAACAACTGCCGTGACTTGCGACGCGGTGCCAAGGCAACCGGGGGCGCCGTTGGAATTCCGAGGTTCACCGATGTCATATCTTCAGTATTCCCTACTTGGTGGCATTTGCACTCATTAGCCGTTACTGACCAAAGGTAATGGGCTTAAACAAATCAGCCCACACCAACAGCGCACCCATCACGATCAAGATCAGCGAGATCCCATAGGCCAGCGGCAGGGCCTTTGCCACATCCACCGGTCCAGGATCTGGTTTGCCACGCATCTGAGCCCACGACCGCTTGATCCCTTCCCAAATCGCCCCAATGGCATAGCCACCATCAAGGGGTAGCAGCGGAATGAGGTTAAACAAGAAGAGGAAGAGATTCAGGCCAGCGAGCAGGCCAAGAATCTGCAAGATCTTCAATTGCACATCTACCCCTTGGGCGGCAACCACCTCACCGCTGATCCGCCCGACTCCTACAACGCCCACTAAACCGTTGGGATCGCGTGGTGCGCCACCAAAAACGGTTTTGCCCAGTTGGACCATCTTCACCGGCAGCGTGATGATTGCATGAGTTGCCTGCTTGGTGATGTCCCACATTTGCGTGGGCACGGCAATAAAGCCTTGTCGAACTAACTCCTCAGCAGGCGATAACCCGAGATAAGTGCTTTGCGTTATACCGATCAATTCACCTTTGTCATTGAATTGTGGCCGCGGTGCCTTTACCAAGGTGGCGTTTAGAGTCAAAGATTTCCCCGTGCGATCAACGACGAAGGTCACATCGTTGGACTTACTTGCTCGGATTTGATCACGCAAGCTTGCCCAATTTGTTGTCGCTACCCCATTGAAGGAAACGATCCGATCGCCGACCTTCAAACCCGAAGCAACAGCTGGCGAGGGGGTGGACTTGCAATTAGTCAAAGGCTCTTCAGCGCGCAAGGATTTTTCAGTCGGGATACAGGGAGCCACGTAACCGACCACATTGCTCGGTACTGGTGTTCCAATGACCATCAGAGCAATGGTGAACAAAATTGCCGAGATGATCAGGTTCATCGTCGGGCCGCCCAGCATCACCACCAACTTGCGATGAACCGGGAGTTTGTAAAAGACCCGATCGCCATCGCCGGGTTCAATTTCTTCGGCAGCAGAGCGGCGAGCATCTTCAACAAGCGACCCAATGCGACCAGTAGTCATTGAGCGCAACTGTTCGGGCTGATTGGGATCTGTTGGTGGCAGCATGCCGATCATGCGGATGTAGCCACCCAGTGGAATTGCCTTAATTCCGTATTCGGTTTCGCCGCGCATTCTCGAAGCAATCGTGGGGCCAAAACCGACCATGTATTGCGTGACCTTGACGCCAAATTTCTTTGCTGGCACGAGGTGGCCAACTTCATGCAACGCAATCGACAGCGAGATACCAATCAACATGATCAGCCAACCCAAAATATTCAAGGCTGAATTCATGACAACGCCCCCACCGATTTGCTTGCCTGTTCACGAGCCCAGGTTTCAGCGTTTAAGACATCATCAAGGCTGACCGAGCTTGCATCGGATGTCGGCGCATCGCCAAGCACCTGCGCAACGGTGTCCACAATGCCAAGGAACGGCAAGCTCCCATGTAGAAAGGCTTCAACGCAGACTTCATTGGCGGCGTTAAAAATTGCTGGCGCAATCCCGCCGGCTTGCCCGGCTTGCCGAGCCAGCGCAACGGCTGGAAAGGCACTGTCATCGAGCGGGCGAAAATCCCAGGAGACCGGTTTAGTCCAATCATTTGCTGGCGAAGCATCGGCTACGCGATGTGGCCAGGCAATGCCCATTGAAATGGGTAGGCGCATATCGGGCGGTGAGACCTGAGCCATCGTTGACCCATCAAAGAATTCGACCATGGAGTGCACGATGGACTGCGGATGCACCACAACGTCAATGCGATCGAGCTCAATGTCAAAAAGTAGGTGCGCCTCAATAACCTCAAGGCCCTTATTCATCAACGTTGCAGAATTAATCGTCACGACCGGGCCCATAGTCCACGTTGGGTGTTGTAAGGCTTGTTCTGGAGTCACGTTTGCCAATTCTGCGCGTGAGATACCGAGGAAGGGTCCACCACTGGCTGTGACGATCAGCCGCTTAACTTCGCTAGCTCGTCCAGCACGTAAACATTGCGCAAGAGCTGAGTGTTCAGAATCCACTGGAACTAATTGATCAGGCCCGGCGATGGCCTTGACTAATGGACCGCCAACGATCAACGACTCCTTATTTGCAAGTGCCACCACACTGCCAGCATTGAGGGCCGCAAGGGTTGGGCGCAATCCGATCGAGCCGGTGATCGCATTCAGGACCACATCACAGGTCAAACTGGCAACTTCGATGACACCTTCAGCACCCACGACCACTCGTGGCGCTGACTTGCCCGGCGCCACTGATGCAAAGGCTTCCAAGAATTCATCAACTGAGGTGGCGTTGGCCAGTGCGACAACCTCAGCACCGGTGGCGCCAGCTTGCTCGGCCAAGGCTTTGAGATCGGACCCGCCTGCTGCCAAGCCCACGACCGCGAATTCATCCCGATTGCGCGCGATGACATCAAGGGCCTGGGTCCCAATTGACCCAGTACTTCCAAGAATCACGACGGTGCGCACGACTTCAGCCTAATCTTGTAGGCATGAGTCTGCCTAATCTGCCTGAGTCTTTTGCCTCCGATATTGCCCAGGAGCGTTCCTTGGTCACTGCGATCCCAGGGCCGAAGTCCGATGCGCTCATGAAACGGCGCACGGAAGCGGTGGCTCGCGGAGTGGGAACCACATTGCCGGTGTTTATTGAACGAGCCGGCGGAGCGATTTTGGTTGACGTGGATGGCAACCAACTCATTGACCTTGGATCGGGAATTGCGGTCACGTCAGTGGGTAATGCCAATGCTGAAGTGGTGAAGAAAGTTCAGGACCAAGTTGCCCTGTTTACTCACACCTGCTTCATGGTCACGCCCTACGCAGGTTACGTCGAAGTGTGCGAAGCATTGAATCGGCTAACCCCAGGTGAGCACCATAAACGCTCTGCGTTATTTAACTCCGGTGCCGAAGCCGTGGAAAATGCGGTCAAGATTGCGCGTGCTTACACCAAACGCCAAGCCGTCGTCGTGGTTGAGCATGCCTACCACGGTCGCACCAATCTGACGATGGCCATGACAGCCAAGGACATGCCGTACAAACACGGCTTCGGTCCGTTTGCCTCTGACATTTATCGCGTTCCCACCTCATACCCACTGCACGATGGACTCTCCGGCGATGAAGCTGCACGTCAGGCCATCACCAAGATCGTCAAGGAAGTAGGCGCAGACCAAGTCGCCGCTGTGGTGATTGAACCCATTCAAGGTGAAGGTGGCTTTATCGTTCCAGCCGCCGGATTCCTTCCTGCGCTCTCGAGCTTTTGCACCGAAAACGGCATCGTTTTTATCGCCGATGAGATTCAAACCGGGTTTGCGCGTACCGGTGCGTGGTTTGCCTGTGATCATGAAGGCGTGATCCCGGATGTGATCACCACCGCCAAAGGCATCGCCGGTGGATTGCCACTTGCCGCGGTAACTGGTCGGGCCGAGATCATGGATGCGGCGCACGTCGGCGGACTCGGTGGAACCTACGGCGGTAATCCAGTGGCATGTGCTGCTGCGATTGGTTCGATTCAAGCGATGGAATCAGGAAACTTGGTCACGCGCGCGGCCGCTATTGAGCAGGTGATGAGAGCACGGCTGGAGCAGATTCAGGCGAAGGTGCCGGCGATCGCTGATATTCGTGGCCGTGGCGCGATGATCGCGGTGGAAATTGTTAAGCCAGGAACTCTTGAACCAGATGATGCACTGACGGCCGCTGTTGCCAAGGCCTGTCACGGACAAGGGGTGGTCGTATTAACCGCTGGCACCTACTCGAATGTGCTTCGCTTCTTGCCACCGCTGGTGATCTCTGAAGAATTACTCAATGAAGCTTTGGACATTATTGATGCGGCCTTCGTTGACTTGAGTTAGTCCTGTTCGCGCATGCCCCACGGTGATCCGTACTCGACCAGTTTGTCTAAGAATGGTTGTGCGGGGAAAGCTTCTGGACCGAGCACGCCAACACCGGTCCACGTGCCTTCGTGCAACAGCTCGAGGGCAATGATCGGATTGATGGCGGTTTGCCACACGACGGCCTGGTCGCCGTATTGACTCATCGACCATTGGTTGTCTACGACGTGGTAGTAGTACGTCGAGCGGGGTTGGCCATCCTTGCCCGTGCCACGCACCCACAACCCCGCACAGGTCTTGCCACTCATCTTGTCTCCCAGCGTTGCGGGGTCAGGCAAACAAGCAGCCACAACATCGCGCGGGCTGACCGGCTGTCCCTTGACCATGACCGGCGTGGTGCTGTCCAGGCCCAGCTTGTGCAGCGTGCGCAGGACATCAATGAACTCATCGCCTAGACCGTATTTGAAGGTCACGCGCTTGGCGTCGACCCATCGAGGAATCAGCAGCACTTCCTCGTGCTCCACATTGACGCACTCCACCGGTCCGATTCCTTCAGGGAAATCAAAGACTTCAGGTTCAGAGAACGGCTCGGTGGTGAACCACCCGCGATCTTTTTCAAAAATCACCGGAGGGTTGAGGCATTCCTCAATTGTGGTCCAAATCGAAAATGAGGGAGCAAAGTCATAACCGGCCACCACGAGGTTAGATCCATCGCGCACACCGGCTTCGTCGATTTCGCTGAAGTGCTCATCGGCCGCATAGCGCGCGAACACATCGGCCAACCCTGGTTCGATGCCGATGCCGACCAACGCCAGCCGCTCTGAGTCAACCCAGTGTTGTTCTTGAGCAAATTGCTCATCACCGAGTTTGAGTCCCACCTGCGAATACGGGTCAGTGGGATGCGGCTTTGACAACGACATCGCCATGTCGAGGTAGTCCGCACCGCCAGCGATAGCGCCTTCAAAGATCGGCATCACAAATCGCGGGTCCACCGCATTGAATACGTGCGTGATCTTGTGCTCTCGCACAAGGGTGGCCACTGACGCCGCGTCGGAAGCATCGACTTGAGCTGCAATCAACCGTTTGTCACTAGGAAAACGCCCCACCGTGTGCTCTGCACGGGCCAAGTCGTAGTCGGCCACGACCATCAACTCAAAAAAGTCGCGCCGTGTAGCAATACCCACGGCCGCTGAACCCACACCGCCTGAACCCAAGGTCAAAATCCTCATATCCACACTCTAGCGGGCAAAACAGGGCGTGAAGCAGGGAAGAAGGTGCCTTGGAATGGGCACAAAATCGTTAAAAATGCGCTTGTCGGGAGTAGCGTGCGAAGAGTCAAGCCCCGCGTAAGCAAAGGATGTGCCATGACAGCAACACAGGCTCCTCAAGACTTTGACGTTTTAGAAAAGGGACTCAAGCCCAACGCGCTTGGATTGCTTTCGAGCGTCGTGGTCGCTCTCGCTTCCGTAGCACCGGCGTACAGCCTGGCTGCCACTATCGGATTCATCGTGATCGCCGTGGGGCTACAAGCTCCCGTGATCATGATCCTGGCTTTCATCCCGATGATTTGTGTGGCTATTGGATACAAGGAACTCAACGAAGCCGAACCAGACTCGGGAACCATCTTTGTCTGGGCGAGCCGGACCTTCGGCCCGCGTACGGGCTGGATGGGTGGCTGGGGTGTCATCACCGCAGACGTCGTGGTGATGGCTAACTTGGCGGCCATCGCAGGTACCTACTTCTTCTTGCTGTTTAACGCAGACGGTATTGCCGCCACGCTGTTTTGGCCCACCGTCGTAGGAGTGGCCTGGATCGTGATCATGACGATCATTAGCTACGTCGGCATTGAAGTCTCGGCACGATTGCAATACGCACTCTTGGGCATTGAGCTGGTGGCCTTGGCCTTGTTCTCCATCATTGCCCTGGTTCGCATCTACACCAACAACGCAATCGCCGGAACTTCGCTTCAGCCGCGCTGGTCGTGGTTCAACCCATTCCAAATTAACAGCTTCGACTCTTTAGCCTCTGCCGTTCTCTTGGCTGTCTTTATCTACTGGGGCTTTGACACTGCTCTGTCGGTCAACGAAGAGACCAAGGACCCACGCAAGACTCCCGGTAAAGCAGGTGTGATCGCAGTCTTCGTCCTGTTGGGCACCTACGTCCTGGTCACCGTGGCTTCGCAGGCAATCGCGGGCATCTCTGATCAAGGCATCGGCTTGGGCAATGCAGACAACGCTACGGACGTCTTTGCTGTCCTGGCTCGCGCTGTATTTGGGGATTCCACCTTCGGCAATATTGGTGTTCACATCTTGATCCTCATGGTGCTCAGCTCTGCTGCCGCATCGACCTTGACTACGATCTTGCCCACCGCTCGCACCGTGTTCTCCATGGGATTCCACCAGGCTGTGCCCAAGAAGTTTGCGGGCATCTCCAAGTACATGACTCCCACGTGGGCCACGATCGGCATGGGTCTGGTTTCGATTATTTTCTATGTCGGATTGACCTGGTTCAACGGCAATGTCCTGGCTGACACGATCGCGTCCATCGGTTTGCTGATCGCGTTCTACTTCGGAATGGTTGGATTTACCTGCCCCGTCTTCTACCGACACTCCGTCTTTAAGTCACCACGCAATTTCGTTCAACGCGGTGTACTGCCGCTGCTCGGCGGACTGATTTTGCTGGCAGCGTTCTTGCAGGCCCTGCACAACTACTGGCTAGTCGGACCCGATGCGGACTCCACCACATTTTGGACCGTGCCTGGCCTGGGTTGGGAAATCGGCGGTATCGCCATGACCGGCCTTGGAGCCCTCTTGCTGGGTGTGGTCCTGATGATCATCACCTGGATCGCCATGCCGAAGTTCTTCCGCGGCGAAACGTTGCCGAAGCGCTCAGGTGAAGAGCTTGAAAGCTTCCTGCTTGCCACGGAAAAGGAAGAAATCGTTTAGCAGTAACTATTCGCCTGGGATCCGGTCCGCCAACAGTGGTTGGGCCGGATCCCATTGCGTTCCATCACGTTGATCCTTGCGGCGGCGAGCAATCGCGCTGATCGCTTCGAGCACGACGCGGTTACCCAATGCAGCAGTGATGTCGGAGTGGTCGTAGGGCGGACTAACTTCCACCACATCCATTCCCAAGACGGGAAGTTCAATACAGATACGGCGAACGGCATCAAGTAGTTCGCGGGCGGTTAAGCCACCAGGTTCTGGAGTGCCGGTACCTGGCGCATGAGCGGGATCACACACGTCAACGTCAACCGAGAGGAACACGCCATCACATTCATCCATGGCGATGGCGAAAGCCTCGGTCAAACATTCGTTCAACCCACGCGCACCAATCTCTGACATCTCATACGAACGCATGCCCTGCTGAGCCATCCAGTCCAACGTCTGCGGAGGTGGCCAATATCCGCGCAGCCCAATTTGCAAGAAGCGGTCACCTCGCGCTGCACCGGATTCGATTAGGCGGCGCATGGGCTGGCCGTGGCCAATCAGCGATCCGAACTCGATATCCCCGGTGTCGGCATGTGCATCAAAATGCAGAACACCGACTCGACCCCAGCCGCGGGCTCGAGCCACCGCGGTGACATCGGGCCAGGTGATCGTGTGGTCGCCACCAAGAATGATCGGAATAGCACCAGCCTCAGCAATTTTTTGGACCTGCGTTTCCAACGCTGCGCACGAGGCCGCAGCATCACCGGAGAACATTTCGACGTCGCCTGCGTCCACCACACGCATGTCTTGCAATCCATCAACACGCATCGCCAGCGAAGGGCGCGAACCATCATGCGGCAAGTAGTCGGTCATACGAATAGCTTGTGGCCCCATGCGAGCACCGGAGCGATAGGACGTTCCGCCGTCAAAGGGCGCACCCACG
>CAIXNN010000062.1 GCA_903920865.1 uncultured Actinomycetes bacterium | reverse complement strand
TGTGGCTTTTTTCATGCCTAAAACCCTTACGTCTCAAAAACGCTCGTTTATGAGACAACCCCCGTAATGACCTGAATACGTCTTAAAGGGTGTTCAAAACCCATGTCCGAAATCAAAATCTCACAAGGATCAAAACCATGAGTAATGAAACACGGCCCCAAGGCACATGTCAGGAACTGGACGAAATTCCTTTTCCACGCGATCGATAGCTCCGCCACGCCCCCGTGCACCACAGCGCCCAAGCCACCAAGACTGGCTGGAACACCAAGCGAATAGCTCGAGCTGCATCGCTGTCTAAACCAAAGGCATCTACGCCATTGAGGAACTGCGAAATATTGCCCCAGAACACCGCGACGAAGAAGGCGGCAACAATCCACCCGATCCGGGTTCGATAGCGCCACAGGATCAACAAGCTCAAGCCCAACGCAATCTCCACCACACCAGAGACCAGAACAACAAGATCAGCTTGGGGCTGCAACAGCGTTGGTACCTGCGCTTGAAATTCGACGCGATTCGTCGTCAGATGCGTGATCCCCGCGAAGGTCAGGAATCCACCTAGCAGAATTTGGGCGGGGTTTCTCAGGGTGTTCACTTGATCAGTAAACACCCATCGATCGCGTAGCGATTATCAAAGCGATGGATTCCCGAAAATCTCTCCCCACCCTGTCGGACGTCCCCATTAGGTTGACCCCACAGTTATCAAGGGGGATTTCATGGCGGACAAAGCATCAGATGTACTCACGCGCTCGCGCGGACGGGCAGCGGTTTTTTCTATTAAGGACAACGCTCCCGAGGAGCTCTATGGGCGCCTGTTTGATGGCTTGATTGCCCTTGAGGTGCCCTCGATTCGCCACCGCGGCTACCTGGAAGAAGGCTGCGATGGTCTTGCTTTCCTCGATGGTGGGCTGTTCATCAGGGAGCAAACCTTCACCTTTGGTGGGCTTGATGGTCAGTGGCTCTATGGCACCCATGCAATTGCGCTGGCTTGCGATCAGGCCCAATTACAGCGCCCGCGCAACCTGGATGCCCCCTCTCACGAGGAACTCCTCGAAGAGCTGGCGCAACAATTTCAACATGAGTCGTACGTCTTGGATGATCGGCTGGACAGTATCCGCCACGTGGTGGATTTGGCCGATCTTGATTTGCTCGCGGCCGGTCAGCCCACTGCCTGGGAGCGCGAGATGCCGCCGGAGATTCAAAGGCTGATGAATATGCAAGCTGGGCGCTTGAAGTTCTCCTCGTTCGTGCGCCAGGAAATGAACGGCGTCCCGCGGCTGGGAGTCGAGTTCTTCGATGACGGCGCACTCGGCTTGACCATCACCGAATCCACGGGACCAGGCCACAAGCCCATCTTCATCGGTGGTCCTGCCGACTGGGCTGGGTTGCAAAGCGGGGACAAAGTCTTGAGCTTGGCCGGAACACCAGTTAAGGCTGTTCCCGACATGCACGCCATCCTGGCTGGGTGCAAGCAAGGCCAAACCGTTGCTCTGGAGTACGAGCGCGATGGTGTGGTCGTGAAAGTCGATGTCGAGCTCTAGCCGTTGACTCCTAGGAAATCCCTAGTTTTCTATTGCGACCAGATGCTTCGTGTACGCCTTGCAACTGGCTGCAATCTCATGGTGTCCAAACATCTCCATGGACAAAGTGCACTTTTCAAGCCGTATCGGCCAGTGTGCCCAGGCTTGATTTGGGTCTGGATCGGGAACTGGCTGATGGGTTTGCCATTCCCATCCCCAGGACAACAACATCAACTGTGCACCAAGGCGGTGCTTTGCCATGAAATCCGGGTTTGCCTTCAACTGAGCTACCTCAGGCTCGCCCACGGTGTATTTGAAGCCGTGTTTACTGGGGCGATTGATGGGGAAAGCCCACCAGTCGAAATGGTTGATGTGAAAATTCTCCCACGCACGAGCATTCGACCACGTGTGGAACAGGTCAACCTGCTCTGAATGCTTCTTGACCAGCTCAGGAATCCCCACGAATTGATCAGATGGGCTCAAAGCCTGCACCTCGTCTTTACTCACGTACCAAAGTCCACAACTTGCTCAAACAACTCCAACCTGAGCTGGGTGAAATCACTCAGAATCCAGGGTGCGCATTCATCGATCATTTCGATCAGGGCCTTGGGTCCTTCGCGTGAGTCCACGTATTTACACACGCCAAATTCCACTGGACCCAACAGCGCGATCTGGTAATCATCGGGGTCGTAATAAGCAATGATCATTTCGTCCCTGCGCGTGTAGCGAAGGGTGAGCAGCAGGCCTTGTTCCCAGGTCCATTCCACTTCAGCCGGTTCGCGTTCCCACCCGGCGTCGCTCAACGGCTTAAGTGCGCTGATCACGTGTATGGCCCAGTGGGACAGATGGCTAAAGTTCGTCATGTCCGCCATCAGCTGGATTCCACTGTGCTCAACCCATGCTGATCGACAATTCAAACACCAAGAATGCGTATCTTGACCCATCCCCCACTCACGCGTGAAGTTCAACCGCGCAATATCCCCGCACCGCGGGCAATCCACATTGAGCGGCCACAGGTCCAACAAGAATTTACGAACCCACCCACATGCTGGCCAATAAGTTTGGCGCATTGCCACGGCATCGAGCGGAAAGGGCACATCTTCAATGGCCACCGCGGACAGGGAGTTGTCCGTCAAGCAGGTCACCACGTGCTCCCCTTCCTCTTCTAAATACGCAGAGAACACCACGAGCGAAGGGGGCGATAGGAACATTGCACCGTCATCGGTGTAACGCTCGCGCCATACGACTACTTGTCCTTCTTTGGGGCAGAAGAACTCATCGGCATAGCCCTCGTCGTCAAGGACTGGCTCTATGTGTCGCTGAACAAAAGACCAGCGCAGTGAATCCTTGATCTCTAAGTACATCCCAGCCGTTACACCACCGCGAATGATGACGGCATCAAAAGCACTGTGGATCGATTGATGCGCTGGGGCTTCTTCGGACACCTTGAACAGGTGGAAATCAGCCCAGTTCGCAACGGGGACAACATCTTCTTGTTCTTCAAAGCCAAACAATTCTGAATCATTCATCGGCGCCCCCGTTTCTGATCTCTCTAGTTTCACCTCTACTGCAACATCTAGTACTAGCCGGGGGAAGTCGGCTAGATGAGCCTATTGCCGGGGTCCGACAACGACGCCTATGTTCAAGTAGGCGTCAGTTCTGCGCGAATCTATCTACTCCATTACTTCAAAAAAGAGGTCCAGCAGGATTTGATTTTGGGCGATTTGAAGTAGTATGAATAAGGCATCCGCGCGTACCGAAAGCGTAAGGCGAGAAAGGCTGAGGAGAAGGCTGAGTCACCACCATCCGGTGAACCTATGACGCTGATCGCAACGCAAGAGCAAAGTCAGGAGGGTTGGGGCCCGTCGGACCCGCCCCCTTCAAGTACGTAGTTACCGCGCACTCTCCGGCAAATTCGCCGCTGTCACAACTGCCCGCCAGACCTGCTTAGTTTCCACTCCGGCTTCGAGAGCTTGTTCAACCGTGAGCCCATCAAGTTCGGTGATGACATGATCACGGGCAAAAGACGTGGCGTACGTGGCACCCAGATGTTCGTCCATGCGTTCCCAAAATTCGGTTAGACGCATCACAAAACCACCGGATCATTCACCGAGGTTGGCACGGATTAAACGGAAGCGTGCTCAGAGTTCAGCAGTTCTTCCAAACCACTGTTATCCACGAGCTCTTGCAGCGCAACACTGGGCGCAGATGCCATCAGCAACTCGCTCAGGCGCAGATCTAGAGCTTCACAAATCGATGCCAGCAGTTCGCTGGATGCTTCCTTTTGGCCACGCTCAACTTCAGACAAGTATCCGAGCGAAACCTTGGCATCAGCACTGACTTGGCGAAGCGTGCGACCTTGTTGTAGGCGACGCTCACGAAGGCTTCCTCCGATGTGCTCACGTAGCAAAATCATCGCTCTTGCCTCCCTTGCTTCGGGCCCGCGAACGGGCTTGTTTGTGCCTGATACAACCCTAGCGGTTGCCTCTGACCCCCGCCTCCCGACTCAAAACTGACCCCAGACTCCCCTGAGCCAGCCCGAGCCAACTAGGGAACTATCGGCTCACAGCACTACCTGACTTAACCGTGCCAGAACGGAATTTGTTCCGGGCCGGGCGGCAGGCCCAAAATCGTGCGGCGCAGCAGGTCCAGGGCGTGGACCACGCTTTGGCGCCGAATGGTGGTCCGGTCCCCGCGCAGATGCACGGTCACATCAACCTCACTGGTCGCGCTAGCAATCGCCAAGTGCAACGTGCCCACCGGTTTGCCGTCTTGTTCGGTAGGACCGGCCACTCCGGTGGTAGCGATACCAAAGTCAGCATGAAAGCGCTCACGAACCCCTTCAGCCATTTCACGAGCCACCCCAGAATGCACCGGACCGTGAGCTTCCAACAGCGCGGCTTCAACACCTAGAACATCGTGCTTTGATTCAGTCGAATACGAAACCACTCCACCACGCACCACCGCTGATGCGCCCGGGATATCAGTCATGGCCGCGGCGATCATTCCGCCGGTCAGCGATTCGGCAATAGCCACGGTGCGACCGGCAGCCGTTAAGAGCGAGACCACAGATTGAGCCAGACTTTGGCCCGCATCGCCGACCACTGCATCGCCCAGGATTTCGCGCACATCTTCAGCTGCGGCATCGACCACGTTGGACACCACGGTGTTGTCAGCCCCATGTGCGCTCAGGCGCACGACAACCTCCGCTGCCGAGGGCAAATAAGCGATCTGGATCTGCTCATTCTTAGCAATCCAGGCCTCAAGCATCTCCGCGACCGTGGTCTCAGGCAGCAAAGCGGTCCGCAAAGACTTGGTGACCACAAAGGTTGAGCGGCGGCGCACCAAATCGGGCACCACACCGGCTTCCATCACGGCCTGCATTTCACGCGGTGGACCAGGAACCAAAAAGACCACATGGTCATTGATGTTCATCTTTACCCCCGGGGCGCTACCCACCGAATTGGCGATCGCGGTTGATCCCACGGGCAGGTCAACTTGAATCAAATGCGAATCCTTGATGGGGCGATTAATCTGTTCAAAGCGGGCCCGCAATTGTGCTTCGGCGTGCACATCGCGAGCAAGCCCAACCTTGGCAAACTTTGCTAATCCCGCACGGGTGACATCATCACTGGTTGGCCCTAACCCACCGGAGACGATGACAACTTGGCATTGAGCCAAACCATCGGCAATGGCAGTGGCAATGGCATCAACATCATCACTGACTAACCGCCCGGCGACAACATCGATTCCTAGCTCACCTAACCGGCGACCAATCCAGGCCCTGTTGGTGTTGGTCTTAAAGCCGCTGAGCAGTTCATCGCCCACTGCGATTACGCACACGCTCAGTGGGCCTTTGACTTTGCTTGATTTACGCGGGCTCATGCACTCTCACCTGTGGCCGGCAACTCAGCTTTGACCTGACGCAGTCGAACGGCCCGGACCCAGTAATCCCCTGCCGTTACCAACGTCACCAGGACGGTGATGAACATCAAAGTGGAGCGGAAAGTTTCTAAACCGGCACCGTTTTGGGGCAGTAGATAAAAGCCAACTGCGAACAACTGCAGAACGGTTTTGAGTTTGCCACCGCGGGATGCAGGAATCACACCTGAACTTCGCGCCCAGTAGCGCAGCGCAGTCACCGCGAGTTCGCGAGCCACGATGATGATCGTGATCCACCAGGACAAATCTCCCAGCCAGGACAACCCAATCAACGCAGCCCCGATCAGCGCCTTATCGGCGATGGGGTCAGCCACTTGCCCAAAGGGTGTGATCTGGCCGGTGCGCCGCGCGTAATCACCATCGATCAAATCGGTCAGTGACGCAACAACATAAATAGCCAAGGCCCAATATCGCCAGGAATCACCATGGGTGTTGCTGGCAATGAGCAGGTAGAGGAATACAGGAACCAGCAGGACACGGAAAACGGTTAACGCGTTGGGAATGTTTAACGCACGCGGTTGCGCTGAAACCTCACCCACGATGACCGCGTCTCCTTTAGTTGAAGTGCCTAATTATCTAACGTGGCAACCAAGTCAGCACCATCATTGGCGACAACTGTGGCACTAACAAGGTCCCCGATGACTATGGCGCGCCTATCGGCCTGCGGGCTATAGCCAATGGTCACATCACCATCAGTTTCTGGCCCCTGATGAGCCGCCCGACCGGTCAAAACGCCCTCTTCAACGGCCTCAATGAGAACCTGGATCTTTTCACCGATGCGATCTTCGGCTCGCTGAGACATCAGTTCATCGGCCAAGCTGGCAAAGTGCTCCACCCGCGCTCGCACCACATCAGGATCGAGCTTGTTGGGCAGCTCCACCGCAGCGGTGCCTTCTTCATCGGAATAGCCAAAGACGCCAATGGCATCGAGTCTGGCTAGCGTAAGGAAGCGTTCAAGTTCCACCACATCCTGCTGCGTCTCGCCTGGGAAACCGACGATGATGTTGGAGCGAATGCCAGCATCGGGTGCGAGCTCTCGAATAGAAGCAATCAGCGTTAAGAACGAATCGGTGTCCCCGAAGCGTTGCATGCGACGCAACACCTCACCCGAACTGTGTTGGAAGGACAGATCAAAATAGTTCGCCACATTAGGGGTCTGCACCATCGCCTTGACCAAGGCTGGTCGCATCTCGGCCGGTTGCAAGTACGCGACCCGAACGCGAGCAATCCCCTCAAGGGATGCGATCTCGGGCAACAGTTCTTCCAAGGCACCGAGCGCGCCTAGGTCTTTGCCGTAGGACGTGGAGTTTTCCGAGACCAAGATCAATTCACGAGCGCCAGATTGAGCCAGCCACTTGGCCTCGTCAAGCACTTCACCAGGTCGGCGGGATAGAAACGATCCGCGAAACATGGGGATGGCACAAAAGGTGCACCGACGATCGCACCCGGAGGCCAACTTCAGGTTTGCAACCGGTGAATCATCAAGACGTTTGCGCAACACCGGTGGACCCGATGCTGGGCGACCGGTTAAAGCCTGGTCATCTTCGCGACCAGGGCCATGGAACGCCGCTTGACGCTCCCCCGGTGCCATCGGCAACAACAATCGACGATCTTGTGGGGTGTGTGAAGCCGGCCGTTGACCATGAACCACCGAATCGACAATGGCGGAAATGTTTTTGTAGTCATCAAAGGACAACACGGCATCGGCTTCTGGCAATTCATCGGCAAGTTCTTGGCCATAACGCTCAGCCATACATCCCACGGCGATCACGGCCGGTGAATGGGTATCGCTCTTGAGATCCGCGGCGGCGATCAGCGCGTCAACGGAATCTTTTTTCGCCGCTTCAATGAATCCGCAGGTATTAACCAGTACCGCATCGGCGCTTTGCGCATCATCGGTGAGAATCCAGCCACCTTCTTCAAGGCGTGCGGCTAATTCCTCAGAGTCCACATCATTGCGAGCACAACCCAAGGTGACCAGTGCGACGGTACGAGAAGAGTCGAGCTGACTCATCATTCTCCGCGCAGCGACGCCATGATGGACATCAGCTCATCGGGACCAGCCAACACCTCACGCGGCTTCGAACCCTCACTAGGACCGACAACCCCGCGCGATTCGAGCAAGTCCATCAAGCGACCTGCCTTGGCAAAGCCCACCCGCAGTTTGCGTTGGAGCATTGATGTTGATCCCAACTGCAACGAGACGACCAGTTCCGCGGCCTGCAACAACAAATCAATGTCATCGCCGATGTCGGCATCGACTAACTGACGAGAGGAGGCGGCAGCAGCAATGTCTTCACGGAACTCTGGATCGCGTTGATCCTTAGTCCACTTGACGATTTGATCAATTTCGGATTCTGAAACGTAGGCACCTTGCATGCGCATAGCCTTACTTGCGCCCATCGGCAAGAACAACGAGTCACCGTGACCAACTAACTTCTCGGCGCCTTGTTGATCCAAGATCACCCGTGAGTCAGTTGAAGAAGAAGTAGCAAAGGCCAACCGGCTTGGCACGTTCGCCTTGATCAAACCGGTGACCACATCAACGCTGGGTCGCTGAGTTGCCAGCACAAGGTGAATACCGGCGGCGCGAGCCAACTGAGTGATGCGAACGATGGCATCTTCAACATCGCGGGGGGCCACCATCATCAAGTCGGCAAGCTCATCGACGATGACCAGCAAGTAGGGGTAGGTCTTCAGTTCGCGCTCGCTGCCAGGTGGCAGAGTCAATGCCCCACTGCGCACCGCACGGTTGAAGTCATCAACGTGACGGAAGCCAAAGTGCGACAGGTCGTCGTAGCGCATGTCCATCTCGCGCACCACCCATTGCAAAGCCTCCGCGGCCTTCTTCGGGTTAGTGATGATCGGTGTGATCAAGTGCGGGACACCTTCATACACATTGAGTTCAACGCGCTTGGGGTCGATCAGGACCATGCGGACCTCATCGGGAGTGGCCCGCATCAAAATGGAGGTGATCAAGGTGTTGATGCAGGTCGACTTTCCGGCACCGGTGGCACCGGCCACCAAAACGTGCGGCATCTTAGCCAAGTTCGCCACGATGTAGTGACCTTCAATATCTTTACCCAGCGCCACCATCATCGGATGGCTTTGCGATGTGGCTTCTTTGCTGCGGATGACATCACCGAGCTGGACTACTTCACGATCAATGTTGGGAATTTCAATACCGATAGCTGATTTACCAGGGATGACATCGATGATGCGCACATCTGCGCTCTTGACTGCATAGGAGATGTTGCGCTGCAAAGCGGTGACCTTTTCCACCTTGACCGCAGGCCCGAGTTCTACTTCGTAGCGCGTAACGGTGGGTCCGCGCGTAAAGCCGGTGACTTGCGCATCAATACCGAACTCGTCCAATACGCCGGACAGTGCAGTGATGATGGAGTCGTTGGCCTTGGAGCGTTCCTTGGGCGGCTCACCCTTACTCAGGAAATCCGTCGGCGGCATGCGATAGGCCTTATTGGATTTTGGTCGCGGTGCGGGCTTAGCAACAGGCACCGCCGTTGTTGCAGTTGCAGTGCCAGCCGCACTAACAGCTGAGGCAGCACTGACATCGGCTTGGACTTGAGCAATGTCGCGAAGACTTACCTCGATGGTGGGGTGATCCGGGCTGACGTGGAACTGCTCACCTGCTGGTTCTGCTTCTTCCTCTTCTTCGTCGTACTCTTGTTCGTCAGCGCCAGCGATGATCGGTGAATCAAAGGGCCGGTCGCGCTCTGGATCAATCTCGTACTCAAATTCATCGTCTTCGTCACGGGCAAACAGTCCCGCTAGCCCAGTGACCCGCAAGAAGGCGCCAAATCGTGACTCTTCTGCTTGGTCATCGTCTTCGTCGTATTCTTCGTCGTCCTCATCAACGCTGTCGCGCAAGTCAATAACATCGTCATCTTCACTGGCGCCAAAGCGTGATTGGAAAAAACCCACCAGGCTTCGACCATGGTCGGCAACTTCATGGACAGGAGTTGCGGTGAAGACCAGTAGCCCAAAGATAAAAATCACCACGAATACAACACTGGCCACCCAGGTGCCCACTGCAGCAACCACAGGTGATGAAACGAAGAACCCGAGATACCCAGCTCCTTGACGCACAGCCTCGGAACCATCCACCGGTTGTGGCAAACCTGAGATCACATGGGTCAGGCCAAGCAGGGCAACAAAAATTGCGGTCGCACCGATGGCCATCCGGCCGGTGTCCGCGCTTTCATCAGGGTGGCGAATGATGCGCACACCCAACGAAAAAACAATGATCGGCACAAGCCAGGCCAACCGACCAGTTGCCGAGCCCACCAGAAAATCAAGAATTTGCGAAATGACTCCGCTACCGGTTCCCCACACTGCAGCGGCCAAAGCGATCGCACCGATGATGATGCCCAAACCAATACCGTCGCGACGCTCGTCCGGGTCGAGCTCACCGGCCGAGGTTCCGAAGCTGCGCAGGACTGCACCCACAGCGTGAGCCAAAGCCAGCCACAGCGCAGTGAACGCGCGGCCAATGGCACGCAGGATGCGAAAGCCCAAACCGGGCGTGGGAGTGGATGCGGCACGCGATCGAGTTTGAGGCGCGCGCGTCTGAGGGGAAGTTCTTGACGCCATGCTCAAACACTAGAGGCGCAAGGGGCTGGTGGGGCGAGTCTGCGCACGCGTGTCGGGGGTGATTAGGCACAAATCAGGCGTGCCTCACGCGTGGATCAGGAAGGTGAACGGCTGGTCCTAGACCTCGAGCACGATGGGCACGATCATTGGCCGGCGGCGGTGAGCCTCATTGACCCACTTGCCCATGGTTCGCCGCACCACTTGTTGCAACTGGTGCACATCGGTGGTGCCTTGAGCTAGGGCCAATTCGAGTGCTTCAGCCACACGCGGAATAGCCGGTTTGAAAACGGACGCATCTTCACTAAACCCGCGAGCCAAAATCTCTGGGCCGCTGACCACCTTGGAACTAGCAAGGTCCACGACGACCACAACACTGATGAAACCTTCATCGCGCAAAGTGCGGCGGTCCTTGAGCAAGGTTTCACTGACATCGCCCACAGATGCACCATCGACATAGACATAACCGCAGTCCACATATCCGGTAATCGATGCGTGACCATCGATGAGGTCGATCACAACCCCATCATCGGCAAGCAGCACATTGTCGCGATCGATTCCGGTGCGCACCGCGATCTCCGCGTTGGCCCGCAAGTGACGCCATTCACCGTGCACGGGCATGACATGTTTGGGTCGAACAATGTTGTACACGTAGGCCAATTCGCCAGCTGCGGCATGACCGGAAACGTGAACCAGCGCATTGCCCTTATGAATAACATGGGCTCCCAACCTCGTCAGGCCATTGATGACCCGGCTGACCGCGTTTTCATTTCCAGGAATCAGGGATGAGGCCAAGATGACCGAGTCGCCATCACCGATGCGAATTTGGTGATCCATATTGGCCATCCGCGACAGTGCCGCCATGGGTTCGCCTTGTGAGCCCGTGCAGATCAGCACGACCTGACTATCGGGCAAGTTATTGAGTTCATCCAAACTGACGATGAGTCCATCGGGCACGCTCAAGTAGCCCAGTTCCATCGCCACGCTCATATTGCGCACCATCGATCGCCCAACGAAAGCGGCTTTACGGCCGTGCTCGTGTGCAACATCGAGAATTTGCTGAATGCGATGAACATGCGATGCAAAGGAAGCCACGATGATGCTCTT
>CAIXNN010000061.1 GCA_903920865.1 uncultured Actinomycetes bacterium | reverse complement strand
GGGCAGCACCTACACCGGGGGTCCATCCGTATACGAGGACAGCGCCTATGTTCGAAGCAATCAAACCGCCTACGGCCAGGTCCGGCTCACCAACGCATATACCTATTCCCGCCCGATCCACCCCTTCTAAGCCCCTCTGGCCTGGCCAGGGTGGGTGAAATCACCTTGGCCAGGACCGGCTGGGCAAGCACGGGAACCGTCCAGCAGGTAGGTTGAGGGAAATTCCGCACGCATAAGGCGCATCAGGGCGCTCACCATTGCTGTGCTTGATTACTTGGAGTGATCGTGGGTTTTCTTTCCCGCTGGGCAGTACTGAACCCGAAGAAGGCTATCGGCGTGTGGCTGATTTTGATGGTCATCGTCTTTGGCCTGTCCGCACAGCTCAAGGCAGGATTCAACGACTCATTTTCGCTTCCCAACACACCTAGCACCAAGGCCCAGGAAATCTTGGCCAAGGACTTTCCCAGTCAGGCCGACACCAATACCTCATCGGCCACGATCGTTTTTGGTGTTCCGCAAGGATCTATTGCCAGCCCTGCGAATGTGGCAAAGATCAATGCTGTGTTAGCCAAGGTGCGCAAAAACAAGAGCATCATCTCGGCGACCTCACCGTTTGATTCCATTCGCGACCTCGCCGGTGCACCGCAATCGCGTCAAGCCGGATCAACGGGACCGTCGACTGCCCCTGGGGGAGCGCCCACTGGTTTCAACCCAGCAGGAACTGCCGGAGCCTTTCTTTCACCCGTGAGTAAAGACGGCACGGTGGCCAAAGCCGAGATCGTGATCAAGACCAATGATGGCAAAGCTAATAAAGAAGACTTGAAATCGGTTTTCGCCACGATTACAAAGGCGAATACAGCCACCTTTGAAGTCGGCGCGTCTGGGCAAGTCTTTGATTTCGTTCAAGGGGACCCGCCCAAGACTGAAGGCATTGGCATTTTGGTCGCTCTGGTGATCATGGCCTTGATGTTTGGCGCAGTGGTGGCCGCCGGATTGCCGATCATCACCGCGGTCTTTGGTTTGTCTACCGGTTTGGCCGCAGTAACGATGTTCACCGGCTTTACCGACATCCCAACCTTTGCTCCCACGCTGGCATCGCTGATCGGTCTGGGTGTGGGCATCGACTACTCACTGTTTGTCATCAACCGTTTCAAGGTCGCTATCGACTCTGGTCGCGAACCACGCGCTGCCGCGATTGAATCGGTCAACACCTCTGGTCGCGCGGTGCTGTTCGCCGGCACGACAGTCATCGTCGCATTGGCTGGTTTGTTTGTCCTGGGCATCGGCTTCATCAATGGCCTAGCCATCGCTTCGATGCTCACGGTGTTGTTCGTGATGCTCAGCGCCTTGTGGTTGTTGCCCGCTTTGATTTCACAGTTTGGTCGCAAGTCCTTTGCCTTGAAACTGCCGTGGGCTCGCACCGTCAAGACGCACCCCAAGGGCACCTTGTTTGCGCGCTATGGGCAATGGTTGCAAGCACGTGCGATCTTGCTTGCCATCGGAGCACTCGTGGCGATGTTGGCCATTGCCATCCCGACGCTGTCGTTGCAGCAAGGCTTTGCCGATGCTGGTGGCAAGAAGCCCGGCACGCCATCGCGGATTGGATACGACCTGCTTGCCCGTGGATTCGGTTCTGGAATCGGTAGCCCTTACATCGTGGTGGCCACCTTGCCTAAGGCTGGCGACCTCGCCTCTGCGGCCACGCTGGCAAAAGCTCTGCAGAAGGCGGACAACGTTGCCGGTGCCACAAATGCCATTCCAAACAATGTTAAGGAACCGCAAAAAGCCACCTCAGTGATTTACACCGTCTACCCGGCCACATCTCCACAGTCTGAAGAGACAGCGAAACTTCTCAAGACCCTGCGTAATGACGTCATTCCCGTTGTTGAACGACAAACCGGGATCAAGGCCTACGTGGGTGGGGCCAAGGCCACTGTCACCGACTTCGGCAGCGTGCTCTCTGACGCGTTGCCGCTGTTCTTGGTCATCGTGATCGGGCTAGGCATCATCGCGTTGGGCATCTTGTTCCGATCCATCTTGGTTCCCGTCATTGGTGCGCTGGCCAGTTTGCTCAGCTTTGGTGCAGCATTGGGTGTTTCGGTGGCTGTGTTTCAGTGGGGTTGGTTTAAGGACGCCTTTGCCATCCAGGCCACCGGCCCGATTGCTCCGTTCGTTCCGGTGTTCTTGTTCGCCATCTTGTTTGGTTTGTCGATGGACTATCAGGTATTCCTTGTCTCACGCATGCAAGAAGAGTGGGCACACAGCAAGGATCACGCGCGTTCGATTCGACGCGGAATGGCCGGTTCTGGGCGAGTTGTTGCCGCCGCCGCCGCGATCATGGCCAGCGTGTTCTTTGGCTTCATCCTCGGTGATGACGCCACCATCAAGTTGTTTGGTTTGAGCTTGGGCACCGCGGTTTTGCTCGATGCTTTCGTCGTTCGACTGATTCTGGTTCCATCCTTGATGAGCGTGATCGGCAAGTCTGTGTGGTGGCTGCCAGCCTGGCTGGATCGGATCATTCCGCACCTGGTCATCGACTCGGAAGAAGAATTCGAGCTTGAATCCGCCCTCATCGAAGACGTCCCTGAGGCCGCCTCGCAGGCCTAAGCGCCTGCGAGTGGTTTCAGCGGGGGTTTCACCGGCGCGTACCCTGTAGTCATGTCGGCACGCACGTATGAGGTTCGCACCTACGGGTGCCAGATGAACGTGCACGACTCCGAACGTCTCTCCGGTTTGCTCGAAGATGCTGGGTACGTGCGCGCGGACGAATCGGTCACGGCCGACGTGGTCGTCTTTAATACCTGCGCTGTGCGCGAGAACGCGGACAACCGGCTCTACGGCAACTTAGGTCAGCTCGTGCCGGCCAAGAAGGCCAACCCGGATATGCAAATTGCTGTCGGTGGTTGCTTGGCGCAAAAGGATCAAAGCCAGATCGTCAAAAAGGCCCCGTGGGTCGATGTGGTCTTTGGTACGCACAACATGGGGTCGCTGCCGGTCTTGCTTGAGCGAGCTCGCGCGATGGAAGAAGCCCAAGTCGAGATTCACGAGTCGCTAGAAGTGTTTCCCTCGACCTTGCCAGCTCGGCGTGAGTCGGTGTATTCCGCGTGGGTCTCGATCAGCGTCGGGTGCAACAACACCTGCACGTTCTGCATCGTTCCGAGCCTGCGTGGCCAAGAAAAGGACCGCCGTCCCGGCGATGTGTTAGCAGAGATTCAAGCAGTGGTGGACCAAGGTGTTCTTGAAATCACCCTGTTGGGGCAAAACGTCAACGCCTATGGCGTGGAGTTTGGCGATCCGTTGGCCTTTGGCAAATTGTTGCGCGCCTGTGGCGATATCGCGGGCCTTGAGCGCGTGCGGTTCATGTCACCTCACCCACGCGACTTCACTGACGATGTCATTGACGCGATGGCCAGCACGCACAACGTGATGCCACAGCTACACATGCCACTTCAATCTGGCTCGAACACGATCCTCAAGGCCATGCGTCGCTCCTACCGCAGCGACAAGTACTTAGGAATCATCGACAAGGTTCGCGCCGTGATGCCCGATGCGGCCATCACCACCGACATCATCGTCGGATTCCCGGGCGAAACCGAAGAAGACTTCCAAGCCACCATGGATGTGGTGCGTCAAGCTCGCTTTGCTACTGCTTTTACTTACCAATACTCGCAACGACCCGGCACACCGGCGGCCACGATGGACAACCAAGTCCCCGCCGAGATCGTGCAAGATCGCTACGACCGCCTTGTTGCGCTGGGCAATGATGTTGCGTGGGAAGAGAACAAGAAGCTGGTCGGTCAGCGCGTGGAATTGCTCGTGGCTCAAGGTGAAGGCAAAAAGGATGACCTCACGGCCCGCATGAGTGGCCGAGCCCGGGATTCACGGTTAGTGCACTTTGGTGTCACCGGTGATGTGGTGGCCAGTGGGCGACCGCGCCCAGGCGACATCGTCGAAGTTGAGCTGACGTATGGAGCTCCGCACCACCACAACGCGGATGCCGGAGTGCTGAGTTGGCGTAAAACGTCAGCAGGCGACATCTGGGAGTCTTCCCAAACATCGCCTGCTGAGCACGTTGTTGCAGATCAAACTGGTGTGTTGCTCGGAATGCCGAGCCTGCCGATTAAGGCCTAGGACTTAGTTGCCTGAAAGAGCTGGCGCTGGAGAAGTTGGTGCCGGGTCAGGAGTTTCAACTTCCGGTGCTTCAGTGTCATCAGACTCGGACTCGGACGCATCTTGACCATCGTCCTTGTGAGACCCAGCGCTCGTGCCGCGGTGCTCGCTTGATCGTGATGTTGACGAGTCAGAGACTTCTTGTTCGTTGTTGTTTTCAACCACAGGGCTCGTGTCCGCGACCGGTTCGGTGGTGGCTTCGACGGCTGGCTCGGTGGTGGGCTCAACGGTGGGCTCAGTGGTTGGCTCGGCCGCCGGGAAATCAACAGGTGCGACGTTGCTCGGGGCTGACGAAGTGTGCTGTGAAGCAACGAACTTAGGACCCACGACCGCCACGGTTGCTACCGCGCCTGCGCTGGTCATGGCCACAGCTGCTGCGCCAACTACAACCTTGGTCGTGATTGCTGTGAAGGTGCCTAACATCGCTTACTCCTTAGATCCTTGGTGTCCCTATTGTGCTTGCTCTATCGGCACAGCAAACCGCGTTCCTTACTAAGTGCGGGTTAAAAGCCGGCTGTGCTGGGCGTATTTTTGCCAGATTCACCCATTTGGACCGTACCTGCGCGACCAAATCCGCCCCTACGGGTGGTTGGGGGTATGGATGGGTTCGAGGTGTTCGCGCTGAGGATCGGGGGTGGGGGTTGCGCGCTCGGCCGGGGGCGTGACGTAGCGCTCGTGGACGATTGATCCGGTGGTGGCATCGACCCAGATGAACGCGTGAGCCCCACGATCACCGCGCAGCACAACCTTCCAGGTCAAAGCCTTGTGGTAGCGCTGAAGATGTGCCTCTTGAAGAACCCCTGCTGGGTACTTGGCCTTGGCAATAGCAATGGCTTGATCACGGGAAACTGCTGTAACCGTGGGAGTGTGCGATGGCTCAGGAGACTGCGTCTGTCGAACATTTGGAGTGTGGGTTGGTTCGGCTGAGTTCTCGCTTGTTTCGGTAGGCTCAGGCGAAACAGTTCCGCGAAGTTCGGTTGCCTCATCTTTGGCGCTGTCGGTTGTGGGTTGCGCCGAATGCGATGCAAGGCGCGAACTGGGGGAGTACTGGATGCGGTGCGGAGATTTGGCGTTAACCACCGCTGCACTTGCAGTTCCGAGCGCGATGACACCAAGAATGGTGACAACCGGTAGGGCGATGCCCCATCCAGATCCGCGCTTCATAACCACTCCCAACGCAACGACTTGATGAAATAACGCTAACGCCGAGGCCGGATCCGGGCAAAGTCGAGTTTGGTCCTGCCCATGATGCACGCACAAATACCCCGATACCGTTACCCAATGTTCACCTTCGCAGCGTTCGTGCCAGCCACACCCCTGCTTGTGCCTGATGTGGCCCAGGGCGCGGCCGATGAGCTAGCTGACCTTCGCCAAGGCGCCATTGACGCGATTCGCGCGCTCCCGCAGGTGGACGATCTCGTGGTTTTAGGGAAGGGACCGACAACAGGTGAAGTCACCGGGGATGTGAGTTTTGCTGGCTTTGGGGTCGCCGGCCCACGCGATGGACTGCCACCTTCGCTGTCCGTGGGTGGGTGGCTGGCACAGCAGGCTGGCCGCACTGTGGATGCCTATATATCTGTCTCGCCAACGACTGAACCAGATCAATGGGTGGTGCTAGGGCAATCATTGGCCGCGCGCGCAACTCGCGTGGGTGTAGTCGTGGTGGGCGATGGAAGTGCATGCCGCAGTGATAAAGCACCGGGTTCACTTCATCCGCGCGCGCAAGAATTTGATCACGCAATTGTGGAGGCGTTGCGGTTGGGTGATCCTTCCGGCCTGCAGGCCCTAGACCCACAACTAGCTGGCGAACTGCTGGTTGATGGTTACCTCCCCTGGCAAGTCGTTGCTTCGATGGTCGATTCACCAGTCGCCAGTCAGATTCTGATCACTGATGATCCCTACGGAGTGTTTTATGCTGTGGCATCGTGGAGTACCTCATGAGTGCAGCCGCTGAATTCGATCAGCCCCCACCGCAATCGAGTGCACCAGCTGGCCTGACCATTGCCGTCGTTGGCCCTACCGCGGTGGGTAAATCAGCGCTGGCGATTGATTTGGCCCACGCATTGGGTGGAGAGGTGATCAATGCCGATTCCATGCAGCTCTACCAAGGCATGGACATCGGAACTGCCAAGGTCACGGCGGCTCAAATGCAATCCATCCCGCATCATTTGCTCGATATTTGGCCGGTGACGCAGACCGCATCGGTGGCCACCTACCAAGAACTCGCACGCGCAACCATCGCCCAGATTCATGCCCGCGGCAAGGCTGCAATTTTGGTCGGCGGATCTGGCCTCTACGTGCGCGCTGCTTTAGATGATTTGGAATTTCCTGGCGTCAGTCCCATTGTTCGGGCGAAATTGGAAGTTGAAGCCGAACAGCTCGGCACGGCGGCTTTGTTTGATCGCCTCCTATCTGCCGACCCACTGGCCGCCACAGCAATTGGCCCAGACAATGTGCGCAAAATTATTCGCGCCTTGGAAGTGGTTGAGCTCAAGGGCAGTTTCAGCGCAACCTTGCCCACGTACACCTATTTGATTCCGGCTATCCAAATCGGTGTCACCATGCCGCGGCCCGTTCTTGATGAGCGGATCGCCCAACGCGTGGAGCGGATGTTCGCTGATGGTTTGGTCGATGAGGTACGTGCGCTCATAGATCTGGGCCTTCGCGATGGGGTCACCGCATCAAAGGCTTTGGGTTATGCCCAAGTCATTGAATTCCTTGACGGGCAACTCAGTCTTGAACAGGCCCACACCCTCACTGCGGCCACCACGAGGCGCTTTGTTCGCCGGCAGGAATCCTGGTTTAACCGCGATCCGCGCATTGCCTGGCTCTCCGGCCACGCCCCAGGGCAACTGATGACACAAGCGCAATCCCTCATTGCCCAGTTCTCACCTACGATCAAGGGGTGAGCCACACCCAAGCCCCCTTTGGCGGCGCCACCTTGATGAAGGGTCATGGCACCCGCAATGACTTCATCATGGTCATCGGGCCCGATGCTGCAACAGCACCTGTTCGGATTCAACCGTCGGTGATTGCCCAATTGTGTGATCGCGCAACCGGCGTGGGAGCAGATGGGTTGATCCGGGTTGTTCCGCCACAAACAGAAGGCAATGGCGATTTGTGGTTTATGGACTACCGAAACGCTGATGGCTCACTGGCCCAAATGTGCGGCAACGGCGCTCGGGTGTTTTCGCGTGTGCTTCTTGATCGCGGCTGGGTCACTCCCGATGCAAGGGGAAGTTTTTCCATTCAAACTCTCTCTGGCGTTCACCGCGTGCACACCCATAGCGATGACACCATCACCATTGACATGGGTCCGGCGAGTTTTCCTCAGGTTGATCTCCATCCGGTGGTGTCGGTCTATGACGCGCCCAATGAAGCGCACACAGATTCCAATGAGCAACGCTCCTGGCCAGCAACGTCGGTATTTATGCCCAACCCGCATGCGGTGGTCTTCGTCAATTCCCTCGATCAAGCAGGCTCCTTGCATTGGGCGCCCGATGTGACACCGCCGCACGCTTTCCCAGAAGGTGTGAATGTGGAATTTGTTCACCTGATTGCCCCCGGTCACTTACACATGCGGGTCTATGAACGTGGAGCAGGGGAGACGTTGTCTTGTGGCACCGGTGCCTGTGCTGCGATGGTGGCCGCCCGAGAAAAACTCGGCTCAACGGCACCGATGAGTTGGCAGGTAGATGTGCCCGGTGGACTCTTGACCGTGACCCAACGCCCTGATGGCATAGACCTGCGCGGACCGGCCGTGCTTACCGGGGAAATCCCGGCCAGCGAACTGCAATTTTTGGCGGTGTGAGCTGACAACCAACTTCGACGGCGACCAACTCGATCTTGCTGATCGTCAGGCCCTTCGACGTGTTGCAGGTTTATCAACCGAACTTGCCGACGTTAGCGAAGTTGAATACCGACAACTGCGCCTAGAGCGAGTTGTGTTAGCTGGGGTATGGACTGAAGGCACCGCACTTGATGCCGAAAACTCATTGGCAGAATTAGCTGCCCTTGCGGAAACAGCAGGGTCACTGGTCCTCGATGGCGTGATTCAACGGAGATCAAAACCAGATTCTGCAACCTACATCGGATCGGGTAAAGCGCGCGAACTGCGAGACATCGTCATTGCAACCGGTGCAGACACGGTCATTTGCGATGGTGAACTCACGCCCGGACAGTTGATTCAGTTAGAAGATGTGGTCAAAGTCAAAGTGGTTGATCGCACGGCGCTGATTTTGGACATCTTTGCTCAGCATGCACAAAGCGCTGAGGGTAAAGCTCAAGTCGAATTGGCCCAAATGCAATACATGTTGCCCCGACTGCGCGGTTGGGGTGAATCGATGAGCCGGCAGGCCGGTGGACGGGTGGCTGGTGGTGCAGGAATTGGCTCCCGTGGGCCTGGCGAAACCAAGATTGAAACTGATCGCCGTCGCATTCGCACCAAGATGAGCAAATTGCGTCGCGAGATCGCGGCGATGAGCACTGTGCGCCAGACCAAGCGCGCTGAGCGTGAACGCAATGCGGTCTCATCGATCGCCATTGTGGGTTACACGAACTCGGGCAAGTCCTCATTGCTTAATCGGCTCACCGGTTCAGGGGTATTAGTGGAGAACGCTTTGTTTGCCACCTTGGATCCGAGTGTGCGCCGGATGCACTTGGAAGATGGACGCGATGTCACCTTGACTGACACTGTGGGATTTGTTCGGCATTTGCCCCATCAACTCGTTGAAGCCTTTCGCTCCACCTTGGAAGAGGCAGCCGGAGCTGATTTGATCCTGCACATTGTTGATGCATCCAATGCTGATCCGATGGGGCAAATCTCTGCGGTGCGTGAAGTACTGGCCGAGATCGACGTGAACAACATTCCCGAACTTGTGGTCTTTAACAAAGCTGACATCGCTAATGGGGAAGTCCTCAGCGCACTGTGTCGTCGCGAACCGCACCACGTGGTGGTCTCGGCGCGTACCGGTGAGGGCATGGAGCAGTTGAGCAAACTCCTAGCCAGCGAATTGCCACGACCAGAGTTCGAATTGGATGTTCTCATTCCCTACGACCGGGGCGAACTCATTGACCGCCTGCACCGCCGGGCCCAAGTCCTGTCCCAAGAACACCTTGAGACTGGCACTCACTTGGTGGTGCGAGTTGGGGCCGAATTCAAGCCCCTGCTTGAGCCCTACGAGCTTTGACGGACAGCACTGCCAAGATCTACCAGTGAGCCGCAATCCTGACCCCTCTCTAGAGGACGTCCTTGACGTTGCGGTGTCCGCTATCGGTGGGGAATATCGCGCGGGACAAGTTGAGATGGCCAAGGCCGTTGAGCATTCGCTGACCACCGGCGAGCATCTGATTGTTCAAGCCGGCACCGGTACCGGAAAGTCACTGGCTTACATCATTCCAGCGTTGCTGCATCACGACACTGTCATTGTGGCAACTGCCACCATCGCCCTTCAAACTCAACTGATCGAGCGTGACATCCCAGCCATCGTTGAGGCGGTTGCGCCAACGCTGGGGCGAAAGCCAACCTTTGCCGTGTTGAAGGGTCGCAATAACTATGTGTGTCTGAACCGCGTATTCGATGAGGTCCCAACCGCAAAGTCGGTGACCGATTTGGGAGTTACCGCTCTGTTTGACGCCGGTGAATTCACCGACAAAGCTCCAGCGGCTGAAATCGCCGCTGATTCAACCACCGAAATGGGCAAGCAGGCACAGCAATTGCGCGTTTGGGCCAAGCAAACGCACACCGGAGACAAACTCGAACTCGAACCGGCCGTTGATGAGCGGGTGTGGCGGGCTTTTAGTGTCAGCGGCCGCGAATGCATGGGTCAGTCCTGTCCGATGGTCCAAGACTGCTTTGCTGAGATCGCCCGCGAGAAGGCAAAACAGGCCGACATTGTGGTGACGAACCACTCTTTGCTTGCCATTGATGTTTTAGAAAACGTTCCGGTCCTTCCCGAGCACACCGCAGTGGTGGTCGATGAAGCCCACGAACTCATTGATCGAGCAACCTCTGCCTCAACGCGAGCACTCTCAGTTGCGGCCATTGAGCGTGCGGCTCAACGTCTGCGTCGGGCTGCTGGGCGCAACGCTGCCGATCTGCTTTTTGATGCAGCTGGCGCGTTAGCTGATGCGTTATTGATGATGGAAGCTGGTCGCTTTGAACGGCCCGTGGGCAACCTGCTCAACGCGTTGGCTTTAGTTCGCGATGCAGCCCGATCAGGTTTAGGTGAACTGGGCACCAATAATTCGGCCGGCCCAGATTCTGGAACCGATGCCGGGGCGCGACAAGTTGCTAAAGCTGACCTTGATGAACTCTTTGCCACCGCCGGTGACCTGTTGAAGCTGAATGCGGACAACGTGGCCTGGATGGATCAAGATGCCCGCGAAGGTCGCACGCTCCACATGGCACCACTGTCGGTGGCAGGTTTGTTGCGAGCCTGCTTATTTGATAACTCAACGGTGATTTTGACCAGCGCCACTCTCAAACTGGGCGGCGATTTTGATGCCCTAGCCGCATCAGTTGGCCTATTTCCGGTTGCGCCATCGGTTCCAGTGCTTGGCGAAGAGAACCAAGACGCTGGGGAGGTTAACTCGGTGCACAGTGGCGCCAATGAGCCGATGAGGTGGCGCGGGCTTGATGTGGGTTCCCCGTTTGACTTCGCCACTCAAGGTATTTGTTATGTCGCGGCTGATTTGCCTGAGCGAGCACCTCGAGCATCATCTCTTTCCGATGAGTTCATTGACCGCATGATTGATTTAGTGACCGCTGCTGGTGGTCGCACCCTTGGATTGTTCTCATCGAAGTGGGCCGCGCAAGCTGCCGCCGAGCAAGTTCGCTCGCGCATCGGTGTTCCTTTGATGACGCAATGGGATGCGCCGCTGCCACACTTGATTGATCGCTTCGCCGCAGAACCGCGCAGTTGTTTGTTCGGCACCTTGTCGCTGTGGCAAGGAGTTGACGTGCCAGGTTTTTCTTGCACATTGGTCATCATTGACAAGATTCCCTTCCCGCGTCCCGATGACCCCTTGGTTGAAGCACGCCAAAACGCTGCCGATGCTGCCGGGCGTAGCGGATTTATGACCGTTTCTGTTCCGCGTGCTTCGCTGATGTTGGCGCAAGGTGCTGGGCGCCTAATTCGTACTTCCAGTGATCGGGGAGTGGTGGCAATTTTGGATCCACGCCTGCAAACAGCGCGCTACGGGGCTTACATCCGCAAATCGTTGCCGCCCTTTTGGTTCACCACCGAAACAGAGCAAGTTTTGTCCTCACTTAGGTCCCTAGATGACACCGCAACCATCCAAGAGGCCACCCAAAGCCTTGTTGGGGAATAAATTGAGTGCGTGAGTGTTAAACCGGCTATGAGCACCCAAGGCCAAACCCAGGTGGAGCTAGCTCTGCAGGGCATGACCTGTGCTTCCTGTGCGGCTCGCATTGAGAAGAAACTCAATCGCATGGATGGCGTCAGTGCCACCGTGAACTTTGCTACCGAGACCGCAGATGTTTATGTCAGTGGCCACTCCGTTGGTGTCCAGGATTTGGTGGCAACTGTTGAAGCTGCTGGTTATAAGGCTCGTCAGGTCACATCGGACAGCGATAGCCAGGACTTAGATGAAGCATCCCGCAAAGCCAGCGCGCTGTTGAGCATGCGCGTTGCACTGTGCTTGCCGCTGGCCCTTGTGGTGGCCGCTATTTCGATGATTGATGCGCTGCATTTTTCTGGTTGGGGCTGGGTAGCTTTCGCGTTGGCATCAATTGTGGTCGTGTGGGGTGCCTGGCCTTTCCACGCGGCAGCCTTGACCAATGCTCGACATGGCGCCACGACGATGGACACCTTGGTCAGCCTTGGTGTGCTGACGGCTTATCTGTGGAGCGCATGGGCGATGATCTTCGGCGGTGCTGGCGGGTCTTCTATGCCGATGGATTCTGCGCAGTTGTACTTCGAAGTAGCCACCGTGGTGCCAGCCTTTGTGCTGTTGGGTCGATGGTTGGAAAACCGGGCCAAACGCTCATCAGGATCGGCCTTGCGTGCCTTGATGGAACTAGGCGCCAAAGAGGCAACGGTGATCCGAGACGGACAGCAGGTGAGCATCAATAGCGATCAGATCACTGTTGGCGAAGTGATGGTTGTGCGCCCAGGCGAGAAGATCCCCACCGACGGAGTCGTCGTTGATGGTCAAAGTTCGGTGGATGAAAGTTTGCTCACCGGCGAAAGCGTGCCCATCGCGGTAACGGTCGCATCCTTGGTGGCCGGGGCTACGGTCAATGTTGGTGGCCGTTTGCTCGTTGAGGCAACGCGCATTGGTGCCGATACCAAGCTTGCGCAAATAACGGAGTTGGTGCGCCAAGCACAAAACGGTAAAGCGCCGATCCAGCGCCTAGCCGATCGAGTTTCTGCAATTTTTGTTCCGACCATCATCGGGATCTCGACCCTGACATTTCTCGTGTGGTGGTTGGGCGCTGGCAACGTCAACACTGCTCTGACGGCGGCCGTGGCGGTTTTGATCGTGGCTTGTCCGTGTGCACTGGGTCTTGCAACGCCTACTGCGTTGTTAGTGGGAACGGGTAGGGGAGCTCGACTTGGCATTGTCATTTCCGGGCCGCAGGTTTTAGAGCAAACGCGTGCCATTGACACCGTTGTCTTCGACAAGACCGGCACGTTAACCACCGGCGTGATGGACGTGGTGGAAGTCGCAGTTGAAACCGGCGTAAGCCCGGAGCAGTTGCTCACCTTCGCCGGAGCTGTTGAAGAGGCAGCCGAACACCCGATCGCCCAAGCCATCGCTCGGCACGCCACGGCAACGGGTGCAGTTGTGCCTACGGTTTCGCAGTTCTTGGCCACCGCGGGAGCCGGAGCACAGGGAGTCGTCGATGGCGTTGAAGTTTTTGTGGGGCGCAGTGCTTGGGTCAGCCAACAGTTAGGGCTTGATCCACACGCTGATACCTGGGGTGCACACCTTTTGTCCTCAGATTCTTTTGTCACCCTCGGTTGGCAGGGTGCCATCCGCGGTCACATCGTCGTGCGGGACGCAGTTCGAGCCACCACACCACAAGCCATTGCTGAACTGAAAGCCCTGGGGTTGCGCCCGGTGTTGCTCAGTGGTGATCGAGAAAATGTTGCACGTCAGGTTGCCACTGAGGTCAACATCGCCGATGTGCAAGCTGAGGTTCTGCCGGCCGAGAAGGTCAAGGTCATCGCGCAACTACAACGCGATGGGGCAGTGGTGGCCATGGTTGGAGATGGCGTCAATGATGCAGCGGCAATGGCGACATCAGACTTAGGCTTTGCCATGGGTTCGGGCACCGATGCGGCCATTGCCGCTAGTGACATCACCTTGGTGCGCGGTGACCTTCGTTCGGTCGCTGTTGCTATTGCACTCTCGCGCGCGACCTTGCGCATCATTAAGCAAAACCTGGGCTGGGCCTTTGGTTACAACATCGCCATGGTGCCCTTAGCTGCAGCCGGCGTGGTCAATCCGATGTTGGCCGGTGCTGCCATGGCGGCCTCAAGCGTGTGCGTGGTGCTGAACAGCCTGCGCCTCAACCGCGTCCGCCTCTAGTCCGATGAAGAAACGATGAAAGCGTTGCGCGAATCCCGTGCGCAGATGGATCAAACCCAGACGTTGACGAAGGAAGCAGCGTTAGCGCAGAGGTGATGACCAAGTCATCTATGCAATCAATCACGCCGCATCGGAAGTAGCCATTGAATTGATTGAACACCGATCAGATGTGTACCGTCGGTCGTGATGCGCAGGCTGTCTAAAGTTTGCGAAGCACGCTGACTACACGGCCCATGATGGCTGCTTCATCGCCCAAGATCGGCTCGAAGTCGGGGTTATGTGGCATGAGCCAGGCGTGACCGTCCTTGCGCTTAAAGGTCTTCACGGTGGCTTCACCATCGATCAGTGCAGCCACAATGTCCCCGTTGTCGGCCCCGGCTTGTTGACGCACAACAACCCAGTCACCATCGCAAATCGCAGCATTAATCATCGAGTCACCGACAACGTTGAGCAGGAAGAGTTCACCTTCGCCCACGAGCTGGCGTGGCAATGCAAAGACATCTTCAATGCGCTCTTCGGCCAGGATCGGACCACCGGCTGCGATGCGTCCTAGCAGTGGCACGAGAGCTGCCGTGGTTTCTTCTTCGCCGCCGATAGAAAACACCGCTGCGTCTGAACGTGCTGATTTTTTCGGTGCAGGTTTGCGTTTGGGTTTTGCATCCACAGTTGCCGGCAGAACAATTTCAATTGCGCGCGGACTGTTCGGGTCGCGACGCAGAAAACCTTTGGCCTCTAGTGTGCTGAGCTGATGCGAAACACTTGAGGGGGATGCCAGTCCCACCGCTTCGCCGATCTCGCGCATGGTGGGCGGATAACCCCGGTGCTCGACCGCATCCTTGATCACTTCGAGAACCTTGCGCTGACGCGGAGTCAGGCCATCGGCATCAGCTGGACCATCGGGAAGTTCGCGAACATCTGAATTGGCAGTGCCAGCCATGGGGGATCTCCGGATCAGAATCGGTGGTAGGGGTAGACCCGTGGTGCCTGCAGCCCTTGGATCAGGGGCAAACGGGGTCTTGAACAGTTCCCACAGACTACCGGTGTCCGAACACCTGTTTCAAACACCTGTTCGAATTTGTTGCGGCGTGTCGGGCCGATGCTCTTGCTTTGTGTCAGTGGGCGGGTGTACAAATCGTACAGGTGTTCGAATTGGGCACCCAGCGTTCGAACACCGAACGTTTGACTCAGTCAGCAGGAGTTCCCCATGGCCACCATGACCTACAGCCCAGTCCTGACAGGCGCTACGCAGCTTCGACCCCTGCCTAGTGTGCCCGTTTTGAGGCTAACCCGCCGTGGCCGTGCCTTACTTGTGGCCGTGGTCCTGCTGACCCTGATCGTTGCCGCAGTAGGCCTAGCCAATGCCGTGGTGGCCTCATCGACCAGTCAAGCGCCGGCCTTGGAACGGGTAGTGGTTCAGCCCGGTCAGAGCCTGTGGGGGTTTGCCGCTAAATCCATGCCTGGCGTGGATTCTCGTGAGGCCCTCATCCGCATCCGTGAGCTCAATGGCCTCAGCGCCTCGGCCACGATCGTGCCTGGTCAGGTTTTACTTGTGCCTGCGCACTCCTAATCAGGTCAGTTTCTGATTCAGCCCTGTACTGGGGCGGAAGTGGCCTGCGACACACGGAAATTAAGAAGGTGCTTGCGCTAGGCACCTCAGGGCACTAAAGTACAACATGTAGTGGTTATGACCCCGAGAAACTCCACAGATTGTGGTTTTTAGCCCACAGGTTGTCCCCAGCTACACACCAGTTTTCCACCGTTTTATCCCCAGCTTGATCCCTTGCCTTACCGGTTTTGCCCCTTCTTCCCCCACTGCTTCACGCCCACACCACCTCTGAAGGGAGTTTTCTCGTGCACTGTCCTTATTGCCGTCACGAAGATTCCCGCGTGGTCGATTCTCGGACTGCCGATGATGGCGCAGCTATTCGTCGTCGTCGTCAGTGTCCAGCGTGTAACAAGCGTTTCACCACCGTTGAAAACGCGATGTTGATGGTCGTCAAGCGCAGTGGAGTCACCGAACCGTTCTCGCGAACCAAAGTTGTTTCCGGTGTTCGCAAAGCATGCCAAGGTCGCCCGGTTACCGAAGATGACTTGGCCATGCTGGGGCAGCAAGTCGATGAAGCTGTGCGCGCACTAGGTGTGGCAGAAATTGATGCACACGATGTGGGCATGGCCACCCTTGAACCATTGCGTCAACTCGATGAAGTGGCGTACTTGAGATTTGCTTCCGTATATCGCTCTTTTGAGTCGTTGGAAGATTTTGAAAACGAGATTACGTTGCTGCGCGTAGAGCACGATGCGGCGACTTTAGATTCAGCAGTATCCGATTCATCCGCGCATGCGGGACAGAGTTAAAACAACACACCATCTAAAGATAAGAAAAAGTCCAGGGAGGACTAAGCACCATGACAGAGACGGTAAACAGTTCTGCATCCGGTAGTGAGACTGCAGGCCAGAGCAAGCCGGGCAATCCTGTAGTGATTCGTACTGGGTTAACGATGACGCGTTTATTCACCACCGAGGGCGTACATCCGTACGACCAAGTTCAGTGGGAATTGCGCGATGTCATCCAGCAAAACTGGAAGACCGGCGAGACCGTCTTTGAACAGCGTGGCGTTGAGTTCCCTGACTTCTGGTCCGTGAATGCCTCAACGATTGTGACCACCAAGTACTTCCGTGGCGCCGTAGGCACCGAGCAGCGTGAGACCGGCCTGCGCCAGCTCATCGACCGCGTTGTCTTGACCTACACCAAGGCCGGTCGCGACTACGGCTACTTCGCCACCGAAGCCGATGCCGAAATCTTTGAACACGAAATGACCTGGATGCTGCTCAACCAGATCTTCTCCTTCAACTCCCCGGTCTGGTTCAACGTCGGCACCACCTCCAAGCAGCAGGTCAGTGCCTGCTTCATCTTGGCCGTTGACGACACCATGGACTCGATCTTGAACTGGTACCGCGAAGAAGGCCTGATCTTCAAGGGCGGCTCGGGCGCTGGTTTGAACCTCTCGCGTATTCGCTCAAGCAAGGAACTCCTGCACTCCGGTGGCACCGCCTCTGGTCCGGTCTCCTTCATGCGCGGAGCTGATGCATCAGCTGGAACGATCAAGTCCGGTGGCGCTACTCGTCGTGCAGCCAAGATGGTTGTGCTCGACATCGATCACCCCGACATCGAAGAATTCATTGACACCAAGGCACGCGAAGAAAACAAGATCCGTGCACTGCGCGATGCTGGCTTCGACATGGACCTGGGCGGCCGTGACATCGTCAGCGTCCAGTACCAAAACGCCAACAACTCGGTGCGCGTTAATGACGAATTCATGCGCGCTGTCGAAGAAGGCGGCGAATTTGGCCTGAAGGCTCGCTCAACCGGTGAAGTCATCGAAACCGTTGATGCTCGTTCACTGTTTAAGAAGCTGTGCGAAGCCGCTTGGGCCTGTGCTGACCCAGGTATTCAGTACGACAGCACGATCAACGACTGGCACACCAACCCCGAATCAGGCCGGATCAACGCATCCAACCCTTGCTCGGAGTACATGAGTTTGGACAACTCGTCTTGCAACTTGGCATCGTTGAACTTGATGAAGTTCCTCAAGGATGACGACACTTTTGATGCTGTCACCTTCGCCAAGTCCGTGGAATTCATCATTACCGCGATGGATATTTCCATCTGCTTCGCTGACTTCCCAACTGAAGCCATTGGGGATACCACCCGTAAGTTCCGCCAGCTCGGCATTGGTTACGCCAACCTAGGTGCGCTTTTGATGGCCACCGGTCTGGCTTACGACTCTGATGCTGGTCGCGCCTTCGCCGCTTCGATTACCTCGTTGATGACCGGAACCGCTTACAAGCGTTCGGCTGAATTGGCTGGCGTGGTTGGTCCTTACGAAGGTTATGCACGCAACGCTGAAGCTCACCAACGAGTGATGCGCAAGCACGCTGCTGCTTCTGACACGGTTCGTCCTGCTTCAACTCTTGACACCGATGTGTTGCAGTTGGCGGCCAAGAACTGGGCATTGGGCAATGAGCTCGGTGCAACCAACGGCTGGCGTAACGCGCAAGCATCCGTACTTGCCCCGACGGGAACCATCGGCTTCATGATGGACTGCGACACCACCGGTATTGAACCTGACTTCTCCTTGGTCAAGTTCAAGAAGCTTGTTGGTGGCGGTTCTATGCAGATCGTTAACCAGACCAT